>JAUUZB010000992.1 GCA_030590185.1 Deltaproteobacteria bacterium | reverse complement strand
GAGACCGACCCGCTCCAGCTCCAACAAGAAACCGGTGTGCGCGAAAAAGCCGAAGAAACCGGCCGACAGCGCCAGGCTGAAGGGTTCCTCCCGCAGCCAATCCACATGGGTTCGCACGGGCCGGAGTATGGCCGATCGCGGTGGTCCCGGCCATCACCGGCGCCTTTGAACCATCCGGTGCGATGCTCCATACTGACCCGGTGACGGGCGGCAAGGAAGCCTGGTTCGAGATCTCCAACGTCGGCTGGCGGGTGCAGACCGCCGGCCGGCTCCTGGCGTCGTTGATCTACGAAGGGATCCAGAACGCCTTCGACCAGGAGGTCACCAAGGTCACGGTGGAGGTCGCCGCCGATCGCATCACCATCGAGGACAACGGCTCTGGCGGCTTCGCTGACCCCAAGCTCGCCTACACGGTCTACCTCACCGACAAGGGGGAGTCGGCGGTCATGCGCGGACGGCACGGCCGCGGTCTCAAGGAAATGATCTCGGCCATGGACAGCGCCGTGATCGAATCGCCCGGCTTCACGATGAGCTTCGACGAGTCCGGCCGGGCTGTCGGCCCCGGCACCCGCAAGCGCGGCACCCGCGTCCTGCTGCGCCGTCAAAACCGACCCCAGGAGATCGAGAAGTGCCTCGCCACCTTGCGCATGCTGATGCCACCCGAGGGGGTCGAGGTGCGGATCAACGGCAAAAAGATCACCCGCGCCCCCCGCTTCGCGGTACTCAGCGGCTGCAGCCTCGACACCGTGTTGACCATTGACGGGGCCGAGCGTCAGGTCGCCCGCGACGCCACCGTTACCCTGCTCAAGCCGCGCCACAGCCGGGAACGTCCCCACATCTTCGAGATGGGTCTGCCGATCCAGCCCGGGTCTACGCCGTGGCACATCGACGTCGGCCAACGCATCCCGCTGAGCGCTCAGCGCGACCGAATCGGCGACGCCTACCGCCTACACTTGCTGGCCCTGCTCTTCGAATCTCTCGTGCCGTCCACCCTCGGGACGGAGGACCTCAAGGAGGACTGGCTCAGCGAAGCCATCTCGCGTTGCCGGCTCTCTGACCAGGCGTTGCGCGCTTACACCCAGCGCGCCTTCCCGGTGCGCAGCGTGCTGCCCGGGTCCCCGAGCCACAACGATCGCGCCCGTCAATCGGGAGCCAACGTCCTCGATGTGGCGCCCCTCGGGCGAGCCCACCTCAAATCCCTGGGCCGAGTGATGGAGACCAGCGAACAATTCGTGGCGCGGCGCCAGAAGCAGGAAGAGCGTGTCCGCGCGACCCAACCCCACGAGCAGCGCGCCGTCGCATTCCTGGCCAACCTCGCCCGCCGGATCCTCGGCCACTCGGTCAAGATTCGCTTGATGCGCAAGGCCGCGGACCCAGACGGCCTGATCGAGAGCGCCACCTACGACCGCAAGAAGAAGGAGATGAACATCAACATCGAGGGCAAGATGGACCTGCGCAACCCGCTGTCGGTCCAGACCCTCGGCATTTTCTTCCACGAGCTCGCCCACGTACGCACCAACGAGCACAACCTGAGCTTCATCGAGAGCCTCGAGCAGATCGCCGGACGCGGGGCGGTCATCCTGGCCCTCGAGGGACGAGCCATGGCGGAGACTTGCGGGGTCCCATTTTGCGAACCGGAGCCCGGCTGGGACCCGGACACGCAGAGCTAATCCGCGAGGCGCCCGATTTGGGTTGTGGGCCTATTGCTTTGATGGCAGAGAAGCGACAGGTCCCGAGCTGTAGGAGGATGCCGTGTCCCAGGGTGCCTACAATCCCTTTCAGATGGCCCAGAATCAATTCGATCACGTGGCCGATCTCCTCGACCTCGATCAGGGGGCGCGCGACCTCTTGCGCTATCCCTTGCGCGAATACCATTTCAGTATTCCGGTGCGCATGGACGATGGCACGGTCCGCGTCTTCCGCGGCTTTCGCGTGCAGCACAACGACGCCCGCGGCCCCTGCAAGGGCGGCATTCGCTTCCACCCCCAAGAGACCGCCGACACGGTTCGCGCCCTCTCGATGTGGATGACCTGGAAGTGCGCCCTGGTCGACATCCCGCTCGGCGGCGGCAAGGGCGGCGTCATCTGCGATCCCCACAACCTGTCGAGCGGTGAGCAAGAGCGCCTCTGCCGCGGCTGGGTCCGCCAGCTCGCCAAGAATGTCGGGCCGCTCTCCGACGTCCCCGCCCCGGACGTGATGACCACCGCCCAACACATGCTCTGGATGCTCGACGAGTTCGAGGTGATCCACGGCCAACGCTACCCCGGCTTCATCACCGGCAAGCCGGTCGGCATGGGCGGCTCCCTCGGGCGCACCGAGGCCACCGGCTTCGGCGTCATCTACACCGTGCGCGAAGCGCTCAAGGAGCTCGAGCTGCGCCCCGAGGACTGCACCGCCTCGGTGCAAGGGTTTGGCAACGTCTCCCAGTACGCCATCCAGCTCCTCGGCCAGCTCGGCGGCACGGTGACCGCGGTATCCTGTTGGGATCAAGACGACCAGACCGCCTACACCTACGTCAAGAAGGACGGCGTCGACCTAGAGGTGCTGCGCAGCATCAGCGATCGCTTCGGCGGCATCGACAAGACGAAGGCCAAGGATGCTGGCTACGGGCAGCTGCCGGGTAACGCCTGGATCGAGCAGGAGGTCGACATCCTGATTCCGGCCGCCCTCGAGAACCAGGTCAATGACAAGACGGCCGAGCGGATTCACAAAAAGGTCCGCATCATCGCCGAGGGCGCCAATGGCCCCACCACGCCGGCCGCCGATAAAATCCTCGAGGCGCGCGGCATCCACGTCATCCCCGACTTCCTGGCGAATGCCGGCGGGGTCACCTGCTCCTACTTCGAACAAGTGCAGTCGAACATGAACTATTACTGGTCCAAGGATGAGGTCCTCGACAAGCTCGACCGCACCATGACCACCGCCTACCTGAGCGTCAGCGAGCTCGCCCTCAAGCGCAAGCTCTCCATGCGCGAGGCTGCCTACGTCATCGCCATCAGCCGAGTCGCCATGGCGTGCGG
>JAUUZB010000383.1 GCA_030590185.1 Deltaproteobacteria bacterium | reverse complement strand
TGATCGAGGGAGAGGTGGACCGGCGGCTGGCCGACCTCACCGAGCGTTGGCCGTCGGTACGCGTCGGGTATCGGACCCATTTCCCAGAGATCCACGTTACCCTGGTGGCGCCGACCCGCGACGCAGCGAGCCTCGAGGCGGCCGCGGCCTTTGTCGAGGCGCAACTCGGCCGGGCGGTGTTTTCCAGCGAGGGGGAGGGCCTCGCCGAGGTCCTGCTCGCGGCCCTTCGGGCGCGGGGGCTCAGCCTCGCCACCGCCGAGTCCTGCACCGGCGGTCTGATCGGCGACCTGATCACCGACGTGCCGGGCAGCAGCGATGTGTTCCTCGGCGCGCTCGGCACGTATCACGACGACACAAAGATAAAGATCCTCGGGGTGGGCTCCGAGACCCTGGCGCAGCACGGCGCGGTGAGTGAGCCCACGGTGACCGAGATGGCCAGGGGCGCGCGGCAGCGGACCGGGGCGGATTGGGCCGTGGCGGTAAGCGGCGTGGCTGGGCCGGGCGGTGGCACGCCGGAGACACCGGTCGGCACGGTTTGGTTGGCCGCGGCCGGGCCCGAGAGTCTGCGCACCCACCGGCTCTCGCTGCCCTTTGACCGCCGGCGCAACAAGGTGATCAGCGCCTACGCGGCCCTGGATCTGGTTCGACGCTGCGTGGCCGGCCTCGACGGTGGCGCCGACTCTGGAGGCACGCCGTGACCGCCTTGCTCATCACCCTCCTGCTCGTGGGCCCGGACGTTGCGCCTCCCTTGCCGAGTACCGTTGAGGCGGACGCGGTTGGTTGGCTGCACCTGCCCCATCTGGCCCGCAGCCTCGAGCGGGTCGAGGCATCACCGCTCGCACCGTTGGTCTCGGCGCTGCTCGGTCCGCAGTCCGGTGCGCTGTTCTATTCGACCAGCGGGCTCGCCAGCCACCCGGGGGCCGAGCTGTTAGCGACCGTGCGCGGTCGAACGCCAACGGACCTGACCGCACGGTTGGGTCTCGATGGCGGAGCGGCTGGCCCCGGACTGTTCGACCTCTGGCGCAGCACCCTGGTGGCCGAGGGTTTCGTTGCCCCGGGTTCGCCCTCGGGAGTGAGCGCCAAGGCGGCTCCGCAAACCCTACAACGGGGCAGTCAGAGCCTGACCCTGTTCATGGACCGGGGGCGCGTAGGGTTGAGCAGCGATCCGGACAAAACCTCATTCGCAGCCACGAAGAATCCCCTCGGTGCGGATGAGCGCTTCGTTGCCCTGCACGCCGACCACCCCGGTGCGCACCTCCTTGCCCGTCTCAACGTCAAGAAGTTCTACGGCGTGTTGGCCCGGGGCGAGGACGGGGCGCTCCTCGCGGCGGTGATCGACCGGCTCGGCCTGATCTCCCTCGCGGAGGTGGTGGCCTCTGTGACGTGGCCGGAGCCGCGCCGCCTCGAGGCAGTAGTCGACCTCAACCTGCCCGGTCGGCGAACCGGCTTGGTGGCGGTGCTCGGGGAAGGCTCGCCACCCTTGGGCTGGGTGGCGCTCCCCCGTGGTTTGTTGAGCGTCACCCGGATCTCGGTTCGGCCCGCGGAGTTGTTCTACGCGCTCAGCAAACTGATCAACTATTTTCGGCCCTTGGCCTTTGCGCTGTTCGGCGGACAACTGCGCTCCATCGAGGATCGCGCCGAGGTCAGCCTCGACCGCGACGTGCTCGGCAAACGCGCCCGCGACTGGATCATCTACCGCCTGCTCGTCGCCAACCAACCGCGCACCGTGCTCGCCGCCGGGCTCGCCGACGGTGACGATGGCCGGGCCCTGTTCCAAGCGCTCCTCGAGGTGTTGCCGAAGCTCAGCACGAAGCTGCGGGTGCGCCGCACCCAACACGCGGGCACCGACGTTGTCACCCTTCTCGGTGGCGAGACCGTGGCCATCGCGTTGCGTGGGGATGTGATTTTTGTAGGTGGCAGCGAAGCGTCGGTCGCCGAGGTGCTACGCCGGCTCGAGGAGCTGACCCCGCCACGGGGCGAGGGCGACCCGGTGGCGATCAGCGCGATCACTGACGACGCGGCCGAGAGCGCCTGGCTGGTCCGGGCGGGGCATCTCGGGGAGCGGGCCACGCAGCACCGGGCAGCCTTGGCGAAGGCCCTTGGCCGCAGTGAGCTGCGGGTGCGGCGGATCGACGACGGCTACAGGCTGGAGCTCACCACCCTGCTGCGTCGACCTCGAGCTCAACCCTAGGGCCGGACGCCAGACCAGGTTCCGTCGGAGCCAACCGAGTAGACCAACGTGAAATCGCCGTCGACCGTGCCCGGCGCCGATGGCGGAGCCCCTAGGCGGTCGGCGCTGCCGTCGTCATCGTCGTCAAAGGCGACCGCGTTCTGGTCGAGCTCCATCACTTCCCAATCGACCGTCACCGCGTTGATGCTGGCGGTCAGGTCGTCGACGACGTCGTTGACCGCATCCACGCAGGCCGGCCCGACGAAGGGCAACGCCTGCCCGAACAGGTCCTCGATCGCGATCTGCACCGCGTTGCAGTCGACCAAGGAGACCAGGGCGTCGTCGAGGGTCGGGAACTGACCGCCGGTGGCGAGGCTGACGACCGTGTTCAGGATCAGCATCAGGAACTGACCGAGCTCGAGCTGTACCTCACGGTTGGTGATCTGGAGCTCGTACACGCCGGTCCCAACATCACCGAACCAGCCGCCAAAGGGCTGGGCGATGGCCGAGATGGTGCCTACGGAGGTTTGGGAGAAGTTGAGCGGGATGGCCAGGTCGGCGCAGGCCGGGTAGTTGGCGTCCATCTCACCGAGCGGACACTGGTCGATCACCTGGACGTAGGCCACGTCCCACGCCTCGAGGCCGGTCACCTGATTGGCGCTGCCGACCACGT
Organism: Deltaproteobacteria bacterium; assembly: GCA_030590185.1. The sequence continues at coordinate 2,477 of JAUUZB010000383.1, read as the reverse complement.
GGTTGAGATCCATGCGCGCCTCGATGCGGACGTCCTGGAAGAAGTGCACCATGCTGTTGAGGACGTGGATCAGGTCCCCGACCCAGTCGGGAACGTAGTTGTCGATGATGTCGTCGATCAACGGCAGGTCGATGTTGTCGAGCAGGAGTTGGTCCAGGAAATCGAGGGGCGTGCCGAGATCGGCGAGGGGCCCCATGTAGGCGCTCCAGTCGAGGTGGTAGACCGTGTTCCACAACCCCCCGACGTGCATGGCGAGCGGCTCGACCGGGTCGTCGACGGGATCATCAACCGGATCGTCGACGGGGTCATCGACGGGATCATCCACCGGGTCATCGACCGGGTCGTCGACGGGATCATCCACCGGGTCGTCGACCGGATCATCCACTGGGTCATCGATCGGATCGTCGACTGGATCCACGGGCACGCATTCCCCATCGACGCAGTCGTAGCCCGTGGCGCAATCCACGAAGCTCTCGCAGGCGATGGTGTCGCTGCCATCATCTTGCTTGTGTGGGATCCCGCTGAGGGTATCTTCGCCGCAGCCCGCGCCGAACAACAGGCTCAGCCCCGCGGCCCATGCGATCGCTATCTTGAGATGAGTCGTCATGGTCCCGGCTCCTCGGCGTCTCCCCACGCCTGTGTGCTCCCGACGCCACTAACCGCATACATCAGCAGACAGGGGTCCCTACACAGAACAGCCTTCCCCGGGTTGCCCGGGAGAGCCGATAGTTCAAATTTTCCGGGTAGTTAGATGTGGGCGTTAGGATCACACCGCCCGACACGGGCCAGGGCCCGAGCTCACCACTCGACCGGCCTAGAACCTAGCCAACCCGCCACCCCCGCTCCGCCACCAGCTCCCCCGCCTTGAAGACCATTTCGGCCAGGTTGACACTATAATGGTAGGAGAAGCACTTGTGGGTCGGGGCGTCGAAGATCACCACGTCCGCCTTCTTGCCCACCTCCAACGAGCCTATGCCGCCGGCCCGTTCAATGGAGTGGGCGGCGTTGATGGTGGCGGCGCAGAGCGCCTCGGCGCAGGTCATCTTCATGCGCAGGATCGCCAGCCCCATCATCATCTGCATCGACTCGCAGCGATTGGCGGCGCTGACGTCGGTGGCCAGCGCGATGGGCAAGCCGCGTTTGATCAGCTCGCGAGCCTGGGCGTAGGTGCCGATGTAGCAGAAGGGCGAGGTGGGCAGCAGCACCCCGACGGTGCCCGCCTTGACCAGCTCATCGATGACCTCCATCGGCGTGAAGATCAGGTGGTCGGCCGATACCACACCGATGTCGACGCCGAGCTGAGCGCCGCCGGAGTTGACCAACCAGTCGCCGTGGACGCGCAGCTTCATGCCGTGCTCGCGGCAGGCCTCGAGGATGCGCTTGGTCTGCTCGAGGTTGTAGTAGCCGTCCTCGCAGAAGACGTCGCCGTACTCCACCAATCCGCGGCGGCCCATCTCGGGGATCCACTTCTCGACGATCTCGTCGGTGAGCGCGTCCTCCTTGCCCACCCACTCGCTGCGGATCCCCTGGGCACAGAAGGTCGAGATCAGGTCCACCGGGTGTGTCTTGTCGAGGGTCCTGATCACCTCGAGCTGACGAATCTCACCCTCGTAGGTCATCTCATAGCCGGCCTTGGCCTCGATGGTGGTGGTGCCGTGGACCAACATGGTGTCGAGGACTTTGACGCCGTGGTCAAAGAGCTCTTCGGTGGGCGTCGCGCTGGTCAGGGCCAGGGTGGTCGGCATGCCGCCGCCCTTTTTCTTGACGTCGAGGTAGGAGACGCCCCGGACGCCCATGTCCTCCATCTCGTCGGAGCGGTCGCCAGTCCACAGTAGGTGGACGTGGGGATCGATCAAACCCGGCGCCAGCAGTTTGCCCCGGGCGTCGATGGTCTCGAAGCCCTTGTCGAGCTGGTCGAGCACCTCGAAGGTTTTGCCCACCGCCACGATGCGATCACCCTTGATCGCCACGGCGCCGTCCTTGACCAGACCAATGTCGTCGAGCCCATCCTTGACCCGCGGCTCCTCGCTCGAGCCAGCGATGGTTGCCATCTCGGCGGCGTTGATGATGACCAGATCAGCTTTGATCGCCATGATAGATCCTATGCGTGAGTTGGGAAGATATTTGGATCACACGTCGAGGTATTTGTCGCGTTCCCAGGCGTGGACGAGGGTGCTGAACTCGTGCCACTCCCCGTGTTTGTACGCCAAGTAGCGCTCGAAGAGCCGCTCCCCCAACACCTCGGAGAGCACCCCGTCGCGTTCGAGGGCGCGCAGGGCGTCGAGCAGGTTGCCGGGCAGGACCTCGATGCCGCGCTCGCGCCGCTCGGCGGGAGCCATCTTATAGATGTCCTCCTCGACCGCGGGCGGTGCCTCGGTTTGGTTGCGGATGCCGTCGAGGCCGGCCGCCAGGATGCCGGCGTAGGCGAGGTAGAAATTGCACGAGCCGTCGGTCGGCCGGTACTCGAGGCGGGTGCC
>JAUUZB010000120.1 GCA_030590185.1 Deltaproteobacteria bacterium | reverse complement strand
GTCGATTTCCTGACCATCACGGATCAGCGCCAGACCCTCGGCCACCTCGTCCCAGGCCACCGGGACGCCAGGTGCCTTGGATACGCCGGGAAGCGCGTCGCGGATCAAGGAGCTTTCGGGCAATCCATCGGATCCCAGCGCCGCAGCCTCGATGGCAAAGGCCAACAGCACCAGCGCGTCATAGTAGAAGAGGGCAGCGGACACGGGCTGCTCTCCATACCAGCGCTCGGCAAAGACGGCGGCGAACTGTGGGGCATCGGCGCCCACCGCCGGGGAGATCCCAGTCATGCCTTCGATGGCTTCGGGCGGTACGTTGGCGACAAAGACATCCTGTTTCAATGCCGGCGCAAAATACCAGCGACCGCGTGCGCTCAGGACCGCCCAGTCCTGGATCAAGGCAGCAGCGGAACGGGGGTGGGCCGCCAAGACCATGCCGTCGGCTCCGGAAGCCGCGATCTGCCAGACCTGCTCGTCGAAGGAGTTGAGCTCGGGGTCATAGGAGATGGGGGTGGCGACCTGCAATCCGGCCAGCGCCATCGAGATGGTGCTGACGTTGGCGAAGCCGAAGCCATACTCATCATTGGTCGAGATGACGATGCCCGTCTCTATGCCGTCAGCCTCCATCCGACTGGCGAGGGCCGCGCCGTAGGCGACAGCCGAGGGTGAGGTGCGGAAAAAGTAGCCGCCGTCGTCGGCGGTGGAGAACACTGGAGAGGTGACCCCCCCGGAGATACCGATGATCTCGTGCTCCTTGAGGAGCGGCACCAGCAGCGTGCCGAGATCCTCATCCTGGGGTCCGAGCAAGGCGACGACCTGCTCCACGAGCACCAGCTCGTCCGCCTCCTCCAATCCGCGCGACCAGTCCGAGTGGGTGTCGCGGGTGACCAGGCGCAACGGCGTTCCGCCTGCGCCGCCCGCGTCGTTCACCTGCTCCATCGCCAGGATCACCGCTCGTTCGCTCGTTGCCCCGGTGGTCGCGAGCTCGCCGGTGAATGGCAGCAACAGGCCGACTGGCGTGCCTACGGGCGGCTCTTCGCCGCCGTCGCAACCTACCATGGGTGCCAACAGCAGAGCCGAACACAGCCCCAGCCCATGGAAAGGCCGTGGCGTCGTATGAGGTGCAGTCATCATCCTATTCAGCCGGCTCATACTGCCGCCCCCTTGCCCGGTCAATCGCGCTCGTCTAGTCGATTTTGAACCGCCCGAGCTCACCCTGCAGCTCGCTGGCGTGCTGGGTCAACGAGGCGATGACGGCCATGAGATCCTGCACGGAGTTGGACTGCTCCTGGCCGACCTGCTCGATGGCTGTAAGGGCCGTCAATACCTTGCCCGCCCTCTCGGTTTGTTCGTTCTGTCCCTGTCCGACACCCTTAACCATTCGGTTAATCTTGTCGATGGAGTCGATCACCTTCTTGGATCTCGAGGTCTGCGCCAGGCTCGTTTCGGATACCTGTTTGATGATCGCGTTGAGCTTCTTGGTGTTGTCGATGATCTCGGCCGAGCTGCTCGCTTGCTCGGTGGACGTCTGGTTGAGGTGGGTCATGGTGACAGCGATTTGATTGAGCGACGCGTTGATCGAGCTGTTGTTCGCCGCCTGCTCGACCGTCGCCTGGGCGATTTGGCGAATCATCAACATCTCGTCACGGGCTGAGTTTTGGATGTCCTGCAGCGCCTGCACCGCCTCCCGGCCCAGGCCCAGGCCGGCGTGCACCGAGGTGTTGCCCTTTTCCATCGCCGAGATGACCTGCTCCGAATCCTCCCTCGTATTTTGGATGAGGTCGGTGATTTGCTGGGTCAGCTCCTTGGTGTGACCGCCGAGCGCTCTGATCTCCTCGGCGACCACGGAGAACCCCCGGCCGTGCTCGCCGGCGCGGGATGAGATGATGCCCGCGTTGATCGCCAGGAGGTTGGTCTGCGCGGTGACGTCATCGATTCCGCGGAGCATGGTGCTCACCTCGACGATGCGCTGAACCAGACGGTCGATGGTTTCCGCGGCCGAGTTGAATGCTTGCTCGATGATCTCGATGCCATCGAGCGTCTGTTTCAAGGCGCCCACCCCACGGCTCGCGTTGCCGGAGACGACCTCCGAGAGCGCCGACGTACTCTGCGCGTTCTGTTCCACTTGGATGACCGACGCCTCTAGCTCCGTCATCGATGAAGAGGTGGTGGTGACGGCATCGTTGACCTTATCGATGCTGCCGGCGATGTTCCGGACCGAGACCGCCATGTTGTGTACGGTTCTCAAGGTGGCGCCCACCGATGAGGCCATGTCGTTGATGTCGTCGGCTGCGGAGTCGTTGGCGTCCGCCATTTCGTGAATGACTTTGGCGCCATCATCAGCGTTGCGGAGCAGATCGACGACATCCGCCTCGGTCTTGTTGATCCGCGCTAGGGTCGCGTCCATCTGCCGCGTGGTTTCCGTCACCTGCTGTTGCACGGTCGCCGAGCCCTTGGCCAGATCAGCGCCCAGGTCGGATATTCGAGTGGTTACCTCTCCCAAGGCGTCCGTGAGCCGGCCCGAGGCTCGCAAGGTGGTCCGCTGCCACTCGACCATCTTGGCAAAACTCTGTGACAGGTCACCGATTTCGTCTCTGGTATCAAAGGTGATCTGGCTGGTCAGCCGGCCGGTGGAAACGATCTCGGCGGCGACCTGCGTGAGACTCACGATCGGCGTGATGAGAATGCGGCCCAGCAACAGGTTCAGGGCGATCAATCCGATCACGAAAACCGCCAACACGATGACGCCGATCGCCAAGCTGTTGTCGCGGCGTTCCTGCTCGAGGTCGGCAAGGGAAAAACCGATCTGCAGGAAACCCTTGGCGCCAGAGACCGTTTCGATGGGGGAGCGTACGTGGAGCATCTGCTCGCGAAAGCGCACCTCCGGCCCCTGCTCCTGCTGCGCTCGAAAAGCGATCGTCGCGGCCCCATCAGGATTCCAGGACGTCAGGACCGAGCCATCATCCCGCAGGATGGAGCCATAGACCGCGCCCGGCGCATCTTCGAGCAGCAGCAGCAGCTTGCCCAGTTGCTGGGGCCCTTGCAGATCAGCGAGGTCATAGGGCGTCCGTGCCGCGCTCGCCAGCACCAAGGCGATGCCCTGTGCTTGACGCCCGGCCCACACCCGTGAGGTATCGTTCATCCTGCTGGGGACGTAGATGCTGAAGAAGAGCGCCAACAGCGCTTGCATGACAAAGACAACGGCGCCCAGCTTGAGACGCAATGAGATCCGGCGCGGAGCCGGCTGCTCGCCGGCGGTTGTTCGCTTTGTGCGCACCATCAGGCCCCGAGTCGCTATCGTATCACCTTGGTGAGAGCCAAGAATTGAGCGGAGAAACTGCGCTTCTCTTTGTTCGACTGTCCGATGTTGACGATGATCAAGGGCCGACCGTCGGCCTTCAGTGCCAGGCTCACTGAAACCTGTCCGGCCTCGGCATGGGCGGGGACGCCCGATATGGACAACACGCCGTGTTTCGCGCAGAGCCGGCCAATCCGACCGGCGTCCGCGTCTGGCATGGCGTAAACGATGTCCGCTCCAGAGATTTGGCCGGCGAGCGCATATTGGTCAACGGTGGAAGCCTCGGCGCCGGCCTTGGAGAATTCTCCGGCGACCGCCGCGGCGTCACCGCTGGCCGGGCCACTTGCCACCAAGAGGCGGTACCCCTTGCCGCCGAAATTCGCGAGCTTCTCGTCGTAGTTGAGGATCCGCGTGAACAACGCCACCTGGAGCTTGATCGGCACGGGCATGCTGGCTGAGCTCAGCACGACTGCCGCTGCTACCGTGATGACTGGGGCACCAAGCATAATCGCCACTCTAAGGTTCGCGAATGACCCCGCCCTACCACCAAACGGCGCATCACGGAAGCAAGTCCAATTGATCGGCCAACCGCCCGTGCAATTTTTCCGCTGACCCACTATGACCGTCCGGGGCGCCACGGTGCGGTCCCCGGAGGATGTCATGCGCGTTGAGCGGATTCTCAGTTGCACGGTGTGGCTCTGGATGATGGCGTTCGCGGCCTGCGGGCAGTCTCCCGAGGCGAGCACCTGTGGTGATGGAGTGTGCAGCTCGGACGAGACCGCCGCGGCCTGTGCCCAGGACTGTGACCGGTGCGGCGATGGGGTGTGCGATCCAGACGAGACGCCGGCGGCGTGTGCCCAGGACTGTGACCCGTGCGGCAACGGGGCATTGGATCCCGGCGAGACCTGCGATGGCAACGAGCTGGGCGGGGAGAGCTGCCAGAGCCTGGGCTTCGATCTCGGCACGGTCAGCTGTGCCGCCCAGTGCACGTTGGACACCAGCCTGTGTGAAGATGCGCCCGCCGCGATATCCTGGGGAGACCCATGCGCCCAGGACAGTGACTGCAGCGGCAGTGGCACGCCCGGGGTGGACACCTTCTGCCGACCCACCACGGGGGGCTACTGCGAGCAGGTCAACGGCCCTGACTTCGGAGCAGAGGGAATTCCCTGTTACGAGTCACCGGACAGCATCGCCGTGTCTGCCTCCGGCGATGACCGCTGTCTCGGAGCGTGCCAGAGCAACGGGGACTGTCGACCCGGCTACTTTTGCGCGGGTCCCCTGGGGACGAGCGGTGACCTCCACGCTTGTTTGGCCATTTTCGAATGCCCGAGCCGGGGGTGCAACGATCAGGACGCCGTCGAGCCCTACTACTGCGATGAACAGGGTCCGCTGGGTTTTCAGTACTGCTGGCTGGACGCCTGCGTCGGCGATCCCTGCCTCGGCCTCTCAAACGCCACCGGCACCTGCGCTCGCGATGGCGACCTCCATCGTTGCGAGTGTGAGGTGGGCTTTATCTGGGACGCGGACACCGCGGCATGCACGCCTTACCTGTGCACGGCCAAGGATCTCGGCCTCTTCTCCGGGGCAACCATCCTGCGCGCCAACCAAGACACCTGTGACGGCCCGGACTATTTCGACCCCGTAGATTCGAACTGCACCAGCTGGCCGGCCCAAGGGCACGAGCAGCTCTACGAGCTCCGGGTACCCGACGCGCAGGGCGTAACCATCTCCATGACCCCCGGCCCCGGGTTCGACGCGTCGCTCTACCTGCTAGGCGCCTGTGACGACTTCACCGGACAGGGCTGCCTGGCGGGATCCGATCTCGGCGCCCCCCAAGCCACCGAAATCATCTCCGTGTGGAACGATACCGGCGCGGAACAAACCTACTTCATCGTGGCCGACAGTTTTGTCCAGGGCACGTGCGGCATCTTCACCTTGCAGGTCGAAGCCATGGCCTTCGTGTGCGACGCCACCGACCTCGGGACCTTTGATGGCACGCCCGTCCAACTCGTCGGTGAAGACAGCTGCAACGCTGCGGCCAGCTCGTACGATCCCGGCCTGGGCGGCTGCACCGGCGCCTACGCCACCGGTCGGGAGTTGCTCTTCCAATTCACCCTGCCCGCCGGACAAACGGTGACCATCACTCTGGATCCCACCGGCGGCCAGGACGTCTCCGGGTATCTGCTCAGCAGCTGCGCCGACGTCAACGCGATTACCTGTGCGTCGGGCATGGGCGCCGACGCCGCCGGTCCAGGGGGCAATGAGGTCGTCACCTACACCAACCCGCAGGCTGGGCCGCTCAGCCTGTTCTTCGTGGCGGACACCTTCAACAACGTCGCCGAGTGCGGTGGGTTCGACCTGACGCTCGAGTAGCAAAGCCGCAACCGACCGGTTGCCGCTCAACCTCAAAAAAAATCGTCGCGCCCCGCCCCCGGGTTCCCATTCGGCGACCCCGGCGGTGTCTACCCCATGAACACCAAACGCTGCGCCCGCTCGGTCCGCCATTCGTTCGGCCCGGTTCGGCGCGCCCATACATGGAGGTTAGAATGCTCAGAGCCATCACCCTTTTCGTCGCCGGTTGTTTCGGTATCGCCATGGTCGCCTGCGGTCCGGCGAGCTTCGAGAACGTCGCCGCCTGCCAGGAGGGGGTGACCGCGGTGAACGCCCTCGAGTGCACGGCGGACGACATGCTCGACCCGGAGGTCCAGTGCCCGGTGGAGTGGGATGAGATCTCCATCGACTACACCGAGTACCTCGACTGCCTGTTTGCCCAATACACCTGCGACGCCGACGGCAATTACGCCTTTGAGGACGGCTCCTGCACCGTTCCCACCGAGTGAGATCGGCGTGACCCGCGGTGGGGCGTTACGGCGCCCCACCGTCTTCGGGCTCGGCCGGTGAATATTTTGCCGTGGTTCCCAGTCCTCATCCCTGGAGGTCTCCGTCCGACGGACGCCGCCATTGATGAAGATCGGGATGCGTCAGCGTGGCTGGAATCGATGTCGAGGATGTATGTCGTCGTTACGGCGCCAGCGTGTTGCGACGTTGTCGGGCGATGATCGCCGATCGGGACGAGGCTGAGGACGTGACCCAGGAGGTCTTTGTGACGATCCTGCAAAAGGGGGAGCAGCTGCGCGACCTGGACCGGGTAGGGCCCTGGGTCTATCGACTGACGACCCACCAGTGCCTCAACCACCTGCGGGCCCAAAAGCGGCGAACCGCCCGGGAGAACTCGCAGGCGGTGGCCAACTGGCAGGACCGACCGGCGGGGAACCCCCTCGCCGAGATTTCGCTCAAGGAACTGCTGCACCACCTCACCGGGAACCTCGACGAGCTCGCCCAGCAGATCCTCGTCTACCGCTACCTCGACGGTTTGACCCAGGAGGAGATCGCCCAGCTCACCGGGCGGTCACGACGCACGGTGGGCAAGCGGCTGGCCAAGATCGAGAAGGCCATCTCCGAGCTGACCCAGGAGGCACCGTGACCGGGCCCGGAGCTCAGCCAGCGGACCGTGGCGCTTGCCTCTCGGATCTCCGCCTCGACGAGATCATCGCCGGTGATCGGTCCCGCGAGGATCACGCCGGGCACCTCGCGGCCTGCGAGCGCTGCGCCGAGCGCTTGGATCTCTTGGCGGTGGAGGCCCAGACGGATGCCGCCCAGGTCGAGATGCTGCTCGCCCGGGCGACCGAGGTCGCTCAGCGACCGGCAACGGTGCACCGCCCGCGGCGTGGAACGTGGCGAGCCCTGGTGCTCGCTGGCGGTTTGGCCACGGTTGCGGTGGTGCTCGGGGTCGCGGTGCTTCCCGGGGATGGCGAGCGGGTCAAGGGCACCGCCATCGGATTCTGGGTCCAACGGGACGGCGAGATCCAACGCGGGGTTTCAGGGGCACGTTTTGGCGAGGGTGATGCCCTGCGCTTCACCGTCTCGAGCGGCGAGCCGGGCTACTTCCTGTTGGTGGGGGTCGAGTCCTCGGGAGAGGTCTCGCCGTACCATCCCTTTGGTGGCGCCCGCAGCGTCGCGGTCGCCGCCGGTGATGACCAACCGCTGCCGGCCAGCCTGGTGCTCGATGCCGCCCCGGAAGCCGAGCTCTTCGTCGGCATCTTCTCGCCGGATCCGGTGACGGTGGCCGAGGTGCGGCGCGCGGTGGCCGACGCACGCGCCGAGCTCGGGCGCGGGGATGAGCTCGACGCGGCGAGTATCAGCCGGCTCGAACTGCCCGGCGCGATCCATGTGGTGGTGATCAACAAAGGAGATTGAGCGTGGCCCTCGAGATGATGCTGGCGATGACCCTGCTCGCCGCCCCGGTCGGCGGCAGCGGTGATCGGGTCGCCGTGCTGGTCGGGAACAACCTCGGGCTCGAAGACGAGCTGGAGCTCGCCTACGCCGAGTCCGACGCCGAGCGGGTCGCCAAGGTGCTGACCGATCTGGAGGGTTTCACAGCGGAGGAGGTCCACACCCTGTTGGACGCCAGCGCCGACGACCTGCGCGCCTTGCTGGGCCGCCTGGCCGACGACGGCAGCGCCACGGATCTGATCTTCTTCTACTACTCGGGCCACGGCAGCGGCCGTGACCTCCACCTGTCCGGGACGCGCCTGCCGATGGAGGAGCTGCGCGCGCTGTTGCGACAGGTCTCCGCTCGCCTCAACATCGCGGTGGTCGACGCCTGTAAGAGCGGCGCGATGGTGCGCAGCAAGGGAGCCAGCCTCGGTCCGGCCTACGCCATCGACGTGCATCGGCTGCCGGAAGTGGAGGGCAGCATCGTGGTCACCTCGAGCTCCGAGGACGAGCTGTCCC
>JAUUZB010000740.1 GCA_030590185.1 Deltaproteobacteria bacterium | reverse complement strand
GTTCGAGCGCTCGACCTCGCGGTGGTCGTGCACGAGGTCCTTGCGGCGCTCGCGAGCGAGGACCTGCACCAGGTCCCGGCTGCGCGAAAACTCATCCTTGGAAAAGTGGAGATCGACGCTGTCGCGGTGGCGGCTCATCGCCACGTAGGCGACGTGCCGGTCGAAGTTCGGGGAAGCGAGCACGTGCGCGCGGTCGACCGTGACACCCTGGGCCTTGTGCACCGTGGCCGCATAGCCGTGGTCGAGGTGGTTGTAGTGCTTGGGGTCGAACGTCACCCGCCGGCCGTCGTCTAGGGCCGCGGTGAGGCGGCCGTGTTGGATCTTCTCGATGGTGGCGAGGGAGCCGTTCTTCACGCCGAGCGCGCGGTCGTTCTTCAAGAAATAGATCCGGTCGCCGCGGGCAAAGTCGCGCGCTCCGCGCTCGGTCTCCACCCGGTGGTCGCCGCCGAGCTCGCCGGCTGCTCGGCGGAGATCTCGGGCGCGCTCATTGAGGGCCCGGACGGCGACGCGCTTGTACGCGAGCATGAGCTGGCTCTGCTGGGGGTGCTCGCGTCGGTGCGCGTCCCAGGCTTTGACCATGGCGGCCATGGCCGTCTCTTGGGTGCGGTGTTTGGAGATGCAGCCGTGATCAACGAAAGCCTTGAGCGCCTCCTCGGCGCGGCCGTCGCGGAAATCTTTGACCGCCTGGCGCTGCCAGCCCTCGCGCTGGCGTCGGATCTCACCGATCTCGACCTGGCCGACGCGTTCGGCAATGGCGCGCAGCGGCGCACCTGCCTCGATGGCCTGGAGCTGCTCGGAGTCACCAACCAGCACCACCTTGGCACCAGCGTCGCGGGCGCGCTCCGCAATTCGGCCGAGTTGACGCGAGCCCACCATGCCGGCCTCGTCAATGACCAAGACATCCTTGCCGGTGAGCTGCTCGCGGCCGTGGGTCCAGGCGTACTCCCACGCGTGGAGTGAGCGCGACTGGATCCCGGCGCCTTCCTGGAGACCTTCGGCGGCCTTGCCGGCCAGGGCGCCCCCGAGCACGCGGTAGCCCTGCGCCTCCCAGGCCTCACGAGCGGCACCGAGCATGTAGCTCTTGCCGGCGCCGGCGTAGCCCTGCACCACCGCAAGTTGTCGAGGCGCGACCACGTGCGCGAAGGCCCGGGCCTGCTCGTCGCTGAGTTGCCGGGCGGCCTGGGCGCGGCGGGCGTGCCGGTTTTTGACCGGGTGGCTCTCGCGGCCGGCCATCTCTTTTGCGCCCCCGAGAAGCCCGCGCTCCACCCGCCGCATCTCCCGGGTCGTGTAGCGGCTGTGGCCGTGCTCGTTCTTGAGGCGCACGAGCTCGTCCGAGCTGCGCACCGCCGTGAGGCAGGCCTGGAATTGTTCGGCGCCCGAGGTGTGCGTGTTGAGCCAGCGCGCCAGGTCGTTTTTCGTGAAAGTCGCTCGCTGGTGCGTCAGGGCATCGAGAGCGATCGCTGGGTCCCGGCGGATCGCCTCGCCGTTCTCGAAAGCCCGCAGCTCGTTTTCCTCGACGCGTTGGTCGATGAGCTCGCGGCCGTCGCGCTCCCCGGTTCGGGCGCCGACGTGGACCTGGGGAACAATGTCGAGACCCTGGTCCTTGTAGCTGCGGTGATCGATCCGGACGTGGTGCCCGGCCCGCTCGAGCTCCCGGTTGCAGCAGTGGGCCCACTCGGCGCGGGCGTGTTCAAACCACTCCTTGCTTTTGAGGGCGATGGTCTTTTTGGCTCCGCCGTTTTCGGGCTCCTTGGTGTTGGCGCGCCGAAACCAGAGTTCGGGGGTGCGGTCGATGCCGTCGTTGACCCGCTCGTTGATCATCAGGTGGAGGTGGGGGTTGCCGTCGCCCTTGTCGTGGATGGCGAGCGAGTAGGGGAGCGGCTGGCCCTGGGAGATTGAATTTGCGTAATCGTGGGCGAGCTGGATCTGTTGGTCGCGGCTGAGCTCGTTGGGGAGCGCTAGGACGAAGTCCTTGTAGGCGCGGCCGTTGATGCGCTCGTGGTCGTCGAGGGCCTGCCAGTAGTCGCGTGGGTTTTGTTGCGCCCAGGCGGGCATGTTGGCGGAGTGGGCGTGTTGGAGCTCGACGCGGCCGGGGGCGTAGCGGCCCTCGCGCAGGATATAGGCGGCGTGGGCGGCGGCGTTTGCTTTGACGCGGCTGACGGTTTTGATGTTGGCGTAGTAGATTGCCATAGGGCTGGGTCTTCGCAATCTGTTTCTCCGCCAGGAGAAACAGGTAGTTGCGCCCTCACTTACGTTCGGGTTGTTGTCTTCTATTCCACCGTGGTAGGGGTGTCGTCAAGCTGGGAGGTGGTTGCTGTGGCGCCAGGCAAAGTCGACAAGATTCAAGCGCAGCTCGAGAAGCTCACAAAGCGGCTCAAAGTCGAGAAGGCGCGGCAGCGGGACCGCAGGCGCAGAGACGATACTCGGCGGAAAATCTTGCTCGGTGCTCTGGTGCTGCAGCTGATGGAGAAGGACAAGAAGTTCGAGAGGCGACTGAGGCAGAACGCCGAGGGGTTCTTTGACAAGCCCGCCGATCGCAAGCTGCTCGGGCTGCTCGAACTACCGGCTGGGGAGAAGGCGCCGGCCGACGATACGGTGGTGGGCTAGGTGGTGAGTCAACCAGACCCAGGCGAGGCGCGGGTTCTTCGGTTAGCGGTAGACCTCTCGCCGGTGGGCTACGCGAAGAACGAGGACAATCAGCTTCGCATCTTCGAGCTGGCAGATAATTCGACAGTCGCCGACTCGGTACCGCCACAATCCTCCGAGCTCGCCTCGTAGCGCTTTCCCAAGTTGCCTTGGATCCTGCGACGCAATCACTCGGTCTCGCAAATAGCGCAGGATGCTTTTTCTGGCGCCTGGATCGAGCTTGCCAAGATTTTTCTCTGCCTGCTTTGCGAACTCAATCGTCCAGGCCATATTTACGCGCTACTTCTTCGAAGGGGATTGTGTAGCTCTGGCCACTGCGGATTTCTTCGAGGGTCTTGTCTGCGAGGTAGGTGTCCTCCAGATCATCGAGGTGCTCGAGGATGGCCTCACGCGCGTAGAACGTCTTCGTTCTGCCGGTCCTCTTGGCTAGCTTCTCGAGGCGCTGTTCGATCTCGGGGGGCAATCTGATGGCAAGCATGATATACATGTATAGCACACTTGCAGGACTAGCAATGAGAAACCCGATCAAGCTGGTCGCGAACGGGGTCACTGTAGCATCTGGGATTTTTGCGGTGGTTTGGCGCCTCGCAAACGGCCGAGAGATCCGGCCGTCGAGGCTGAGCCCCCGAGCGTTTCGGTTTCCCGCGAACGTTGGTCGAAGTCACCTCCTCGATGCGCGCCGGCACTGAAGCGTTGGGTGGGTCTGAGCGATGGTGCCGGCGCTCGTGAGATAGTGCCTGCTAAGAGTAAATACGTAGGTCTTCTTTAGGTTGACCGCCCCCCGTACAACTTAGTGAAGCCCTGCGGGTCGCCCAGCACCGTCGTTGGCTGGTTTTCAAGACTCGGCCCCGGTCATCTTACCCGGACAACTTAGTGCAGCCCCGAAGGCCGGCCTGTGAGCCCTGAGCCAGGGGGGCTGGGCTGCGGGGCCGGGAAGGGACATCAAACGGGCGCGGTGGCGCCCTTTTGCGGCGTTGCGGTGATGGAAAACGAGGGGGTCGGCGCAGGGGCGCCGTGGCGGCGGGCGGCCGACTGACTAGAAGCCGAGTTTGT
>JAUUZB010000590.1 GCA_030590185.1 Deltaproteobacteria bacterium | reverse complement strand
GAAGCTCCAGTCGTCGATGGCGATGTTCTTCCAATCCCAGAAGGTGGCGGCGATCGTCGCACCGACCTCGAGCTGAAAATCCCAGCTGATGCCGTGGCGGCGAGCCTTGGCCAGGGCAGCGCTGAGCGACGGAGGCTCGGCCGCGGTGGTGGCCCCGGGCGCTTTGCTGGCGTCACCACCGTCGAGACCGGAGAGGGCCGAGAAGAGCGCGTCTGAGCCGTCGTCGGTGTCGGTGGTCGTCTCGTTTGTGTCGTTTGTGTCGTTTGATTGCTCCCCCTCGGTCGGCTCCGCCCCAGGGGGCGCCGTGCCGAGCGGCCCCAGCGATTCATCAAACCCGGGCAGCTCGTCGGCGGCTTGCGGGTGGGCCCAGGTCTCGTCCCAGGTGGGCTTGGTGTCGGGCGGGGGGATCGGCACGGTCTCGGCGCCCGAGGCGAGGGTCGGCGCGAGTAACGCCAGCACGAAGGCTACCGTGGGGATCGTGGGGCTGGTCTTCATGACGAAAAAAAAGCCGGCTGACCCGTGGGGGCCAGCCGGCTCTTTCGTTAGTCGACTCGCGAGTCTCCTAGGACTCGGCCTCGCCGGCCACACACTCGGTCAGGCCTTGATCGGTGATCTTGCAGACATAGATCTTGCGAAGCATGCCGTAGAGGAAGGAGTCATTCCGCGGAACGATGGCCTTGTCGCCAGCAACGCCGACGCCAGCATATGCACAGCCAAAGAAAATGGATCCGGTGAAAATAACGACGCTAGCAGCACCAATTAGCTTCTTCATTTGAGCTTTCTCCCGTTTGGTCCAAAAAGGATTATGTCAGTCTTAACCAACGGACCATGGGTAACTGAAGACTGGAGTTAAAGTCAATTTCTATCTGAGACGGCATTTTCCCCGACAGGTTAAGAATATGCGGCTAAATCCCGGAAACGTCGCCGTGCCGTTTGATCTGAAAAGCGAGATTCACCTCCCGCTGGCCTAGGGGCGGCACCCGCACGCTCCAGGTCACGATGCCGTTCTCGTCCGGCAGCGCGCCGTCGGTGGTCTCATCTGGCTCGACGACAATCTGAACCTTGTCGATCTCAGAGACCGGCACCCGCTCACGGACCTCCACGACGCGCTCCTCGATCCCGATGTTGCTCAGCTTGAGATCGATCTTGTGCATCCGGGTCGCCCAGGCGCTGAGCATCTTCTTCTCCTCGGAGAGCTGCCGGGCATCGCGGTGCACGCGCAGGGCGCCGTCCGGACCCCAGCCGAGGGCGAAGCGTTCCTGGGGCGCGATGAACAGCAGAGAGGTCCGGCCGACAAAGCCGCAGTCCCGGATCAAATCGACCGGACCGGCGAGGATCGGACTCGGGCCCTCGTTGTTCTGCATCGTCTTGCGGATCACGTTCGGGCTGAGCTCCGCCATCAGCACGAAGGATTCCTCAGCCGCGCCCTCAAAGCTCGCCACCGGCGTGCGGTAGGGCCGGCCATCGCTCGGGATGGTAGCGCGGGCCGCGCTGCGTAGGCGCACCACCTCGCCGCCGTCGTCGATCCCGGGTAGATCTGGCAGCGCCTTGGGCGCGGCGCCGAGCCCGGTGGTGGCGATCTCCTGATCGCGGACCTCCACCACCACCTCCTCGCTCTTCTTTTGAACCGCCAATAAATCCGCGGCCAGCAAGGGCGGCTCGGTACCCAGGGAGAGGCGCTCGGTGGAAAAGAGGAGCTGAACGTCGGGCCAGTCCTCGCCGGTGTTCTGCCACACGCAGCCGTCGGTGGAGAGGGTCAAGCGGCCCTGGTCGCCGGCCCCGCTCAGCTCCGCGGTGTGGTACGGGCGCCAGCAGGCCCCGGGGACCACGTAGTCGACCTCGACCTCATAGCTCCCCGCCCGCTCGACCTTCACATCCAGCTCGAGTCGCGCCACCATGACGCTGCGTGGGCTCTGTTGCGCGGCCAGGTGTTGGGCGAGCCGGGCGAGCTCCTGGTTGAGCTCGTGCAGGGAGAAGCTCAGCTCCACCCGCTCGACCCGCAGCTCCCGCTCGCGGGTGGCGAGGGCCTGCTGCTGGTCGGCCCAACGGTCGGCCGCTTCGCTGCCCCAGGCGGCGTCGGCGGCGATCTCGGCGAGGCCGACGGTGATCACCTGTTGGAGATCACCGAGCTCGACATCGATCAACTCCCGCTTCTCCTCGAGCTCGGCGAGGCGATCGCGCAGCTCCTCCCCCTCCCGGTGGAGCGCCTCCTCATCAACCGGCGCCGCGGGCTCCTGCCCACGCACCAAGTAGCGGCGATGCACGCGGGCATCAACCACCGTCGCCCCCTCAGCCGCGATGGTGGCGGAGAGGGTCTTGTCACTGATCACCGGCGCAATCGCCTCGATCACCAAACGGGTATCCGTGGCGGTGGACAGCTCCACCGCTCCCCGGCGCACTAAGTGGGCTCGGTCCTCGAGCAGGGTAACCTCGTCGATCGGAATGTCGAGCGTGATGGTGTTGCGCATGGCTCAGCCCTCCCTCCGGTTACCGCCCACCAGCTCGTACTTGGAGGGCATCTCGATCACGTAGACCGCCTTGAGCTCGCGTTTCTCCCCGGGCTCGAGCACCAGCTCCCAACGGTGGGCGCCCTTGATCGGCTGGCGGTCCTGCTCGTAGTCCTTCCAGGACGGCTCGACCTCGACGAGCTTTACCTCGATGTCATCCTCATCCTCGGTCGTCACCGGCAGGCGCTCGCGCACCTCGACGTCGGCGTGGCCGTCGAGGTGGTTGATCAACTCGATGACGATCTCGTGACGCAGCTCAGAGGTCCCGCCCATCAGGCCGGTCGCCTCCTCGGCGTAGTGACTGTTGCGCGACACCTTGAGCGCTTGCTCCACCCCGAGACCGAACTCGACCCGTCCCTTGGGCGCCGCGAGGGCAAAGGGAGTGGTGAGTAGGAAATCGCCTCCCACGTAAACGTCGGCTGGACCGGGCAACAGCGGGGCGGCGAAGGGGTTGTTCATGCGCACGTAGCGGAAGGCGTCCTGGGTCTCCCGCGGCACGATGACGTAGCGCAGGGAGACGTCGCTCTGCTCCTGGGTCAAGGCCACGTTGTGGAAGATGGACTCGGAGGGCACATCGACCCGGGCGTCGGCGCGAAAGGCGTAATCGAAACCGGCGTGGCGGTTCGGTTGCACGAAGCCAGAGGGCAGGGCCACCCCATCCACGGCGAGGGCGCGTCGCTCGGCGTCTTGCACGGCCTCAACTACGTCGAAGCTCACCTCCACCCGTTGTTCTTCGAGGATGGCGACGTAGTGCTCCCGGCGTTGGATGAGCACTAGCTTGCCGCGCCGAGCCTCGAGGACCCCGGGCATGCGCAGCTCGCCGTAGGCCATCATCTGTTCCTCGGCGGTGAGCTCCGCGGAGATGGACGCGGGTGCGGCCTTGGCTTTTGGGGGAGCGCGACGACGGGACCGCCGCTTGCCCTTGGCGGATTTGGATCGGCGCTTGACCGACTCTTCGCGGTGGCTGGATGCGCTGACGATCCCTTCGGCCATGCCGCTGACTGCGTTACCAATCCCGCCGCCGCCGATCGCGCCGCTGCGACCGGGTGACGAGGCCGGAGGCGCCATGGCCGACTGGGCCATGGGCATGATGGCATCCTCCAAGGACTCCTCTTCGAGCGCCGACGCGCCGAAGCTGTCCATCGCCATTTCCATCTCCATCTCCACCCCGAGCTCCCGCTCCAGCTTCTTCATCTTCATCGCGGCGCGGGGGGGGGGGGCAGGGGGCGGCGGCAGAGCCCCTGGTTGAGGGGGCTCCATGGCGTTGGGCAAGGGGATATTCCGTGAGGGCTCGGGCTCCATGGCGTTGGGCAAGGGGACGTTCACCGAGGGCGCGGGCTTTGTATGGATTTTGCCCGGCCCGGCAGCCAAGGCCTGGTCATAGAAACCATAGAGCGCCTCGGCGCCGGTCGGTGGTGGCCGCCAGCCGGTCTTGGTCGGGGCGGATTGGCGGCGGCCGATCCGCTTCGAGCGCAGCTCCGGCAGCTCGGTCCAGGCCTGGGAATCGGCGGTGGAGAGGGTGAGGTCGATGTTGGACCAGTCCTCGCCGGTGTTCTGGCAGACCACCGCCCGCAGCGCGATGGCGCCCTCGCTCATGGCGGCGTCGAGCCGAGCGGTGTAGGCCGGCGCCCAACGCGCGCCAGGGACCAGGTACTCCAACACCAGCCGGGCGTCGCCGCTCACCTCGTGGTTGCGCAGGCTGACGTCGACGCACTTGCGTAGCTCGTGGCGGTGGGCCTGTTTG
>JAUUZB010000440.1 GCA_030590185.1 Deltaproteobacteria bacterium | reverse complement strand
GGCTCGGTGTCAATATCGCGACCGGTCCCTCTGGGAAGCCGAGGATCGCGTTGACCTTGTTGTTGAGTTGGTGGGTCGCGCTGTCGATTTGATCGAGGGAGGCGAAGTCGTAGTTGAAGCTCACCCCGGGGGCGAGCAGGACCGCGAGAGCGATGGCCAAGGCGCCGCCGACGAGGATCCGGCGCTGGATTTTGCGGATGAAAGCGGGCCAGGTTGAGGGCCCCACCTCCTTGGTCGGCACCCGAGGTCGCCAGCCGAAGCGCAGGGCGATGCCGAGCAGGGCCGGCAGGGCGGTGGAGTAGGCGAGCACCACCAACGCCATGCCCGATCCGGCGATGACCCCGAACTCGTAGAAGGCTCGGAACTCCGAGATGGCGAGGCAGAGGAAGGCGACCATGGTGGTGATCGCCGCCACCACCACGGCGCGGCCGGTTCGGGAGAAGGTCGTGCGCAGGGCCTCTTCGCCGCTTTCAGCCTCGGCGTGCTCGTGCTCGAAGCGACCGAGGAGATGGATACCGTGGTCGATGCCCAGGCCGAGCAGGATGACACCGATGAAGGCGGTGAGGATGTTGAGGCTGTCGAAGGCGAGGGCCGCCACCGCGAAGCACCAGATCAGGCCGAGCAGCAGCGGCAACACGACCAGGAGAATCGCCAACAGCCGGCGAAAGTGGAATGCGAGGTAAAAGAGCATGGCGATGCCCGCTAGGAGCGAGACCATGCGCATATCGTTCTCGATGGTGGTCTGGAGCACGACCCGCTGTTTGTAGCGGCCGCTGAGGTCGACTTTGATGTTCGGTCCATAGGCGGTGAGGTCGAGGGTAGCGATTTTGGCTTCGACGTCGGCGAGCAGCTTGCGGGAGTAGTCGAGATCGATGGTCGGCTGGTCCGGGCGGAGCTGCATGACGATCAGCCGGTCGTCCCGGTCGAGGTAGTAGGTGCCGCGGGTTTGGGTTTGCAGCCAGGAACCGCCGTTTTTGCCGCCGGTGTACTTCTCCTCGATGTCGGAGAAATCGAGCGGTGGCGGGTCCTCGCCGAGGTCGAAGAAGAGCGGGTTGTGCTTGTTGCGTTCCCAGTCGAGGCGCTCGGCGATCCGTTCCTTGACCAGGCGGAGGTCCTCGACGCTCAGGAAATAGAGCTTACGCTTCTCAAAGAACTCCGAGCCACGTTTGTAGTCCACGTAGTGGATCTGCTCGAGGGTCTCCATCACCGGGGCGAGGTCCTCCACGAACTGGATCAACTTTTCCGGCTCAGCGTTGCGGGCGATCACCGTCACCGTACCAATGCTGCCGAAGCGCTCGTTCAGCGCGTCGATGTCCTTGATCGACTGGAAGTCCTGGGGGAGCAGCCCGCCGAGGTCCGCGTCGACCCGCAGGGTGCTAGCGGCAAAGCCGCTGGCCATCGTGATCATCCCGAGGATGACGAGGGTCACGACCGGCCGGCGGTGCGAGATGATGGCGAGCCGACCGAGGGCGCTCTCCACGCGGGCGGCGATGCCGCCGATCTCGGTCCTCTGGCGTTCTTGGTCCGTCAAGGCTGCGAGCTCCGTGGGTAGCGAGGGACGGGGTGCATTAAGCCGATCTAACAGTTCTGTGCAACCGGGGCCCGGGACCGTTCATGGGATCGCGGCCCGAGAGGGCGTCGGGTCGCGTTTTTTCTCGCCTGGGGGCATCGGCGGTGCCGTTCTTGTCTGATATCGGAATCTAATGTCCGACTGTTCATCCTTCCCGGATCGTTGAGGACCGCCCGTGACCTTCATCGCCGACCTCCACATCCATTCGAAGTGGTCCCGGGCTACCAGCAAGCAGTGCGATCTCGAGCACTTGGCCTGGTGGGGCCGCCGCAAGGGGATCGACGTCGTCGCCACCGGCGATTTCACCCACCCGGCGTGGTTCGCGGAGCTCGAGCAGAAACTGGTGCCGGCCGAGCCGGGGCTGTTCCGGTTGCGCGACGACCTCGCCGCGGAGGTGGACCGCACCCTTCCTGGCTCCGCCCCCGGTGACACCCGTTTCCTGCTCGCCGTCGAGATCTCCAGCATCTACAAGCGCCACGACCAGGTGCGTAAGGTCCACAACGTGGTCTACGCCCCGGACCTCGAGCGCGCCCGCGGGATCGTCGAGCGTCTCGACCGCATCGGCAACCTGGCCGCTGACGGTCGGCCGATCCTCGGCCTCGACTCCCACGACCTACTCGAGATCGTGCTCGAGGTCGGCGGCGGCAGCTTCCTCATCCCTGCCCACATCTGGACCCCCTGGTTCTCCCTGTTCGGCGCCAAATCCGGGTTCGACACCATCGAGGATTGCTTCGGGGATTTGACCCCTCACATCTTCGCCCTCGAGACCGGCCTCTCCTCCGACCCGGCCATGAATTGGCAGATCTCAGCCCTGGATCGCTATCGCTTGGTGTCCAACTCCGACGCCCACTCCCCCCAGAAGCTCGGCCGGGAGGCCAACCTGTTCGACACCTCGCTGGATTACTTCGAGATCAAACGAGCCCTGGAGACCGGCGCCGGCTTCGCGGGCACGGTGGAGTTCTTCCCGGAGGAGGGCAAGTACCACCTCGACGGTCATCGCAAATGCAACGTGCGGTTGACCCCGGAGGAGACCCGGGCCCTCGACGGCCGTTGCCCCGCCTGCGGCAAGCCGGTGACGGTTGGGGTATCGAACCGCGTCGCCCAACTCGCCGATCGCCCGGCCGGCCATAGGCCCGAGGGTGCCGCCCCCTTTCGCAGCCTGATCCCGCTCAACGAGATCATCGGTGAGACCCTGAGCGTCGGTCCCAAGAGCAAGCGCGTGGCCAAGGCCTACGACAAGCTGCTCGACCGGGTCGGCCCAGAGCTCTTCGTGCTCGAACGGGCAGACCTCGACGCGGTCCGCGCTCACGGCGGCGAGCTGGTGGCCGAGGCGCTCCGCCGCATGCGCGCCCGGGAGGTCATCTGTGAGGCCGGCTTTGACGGCGAGTACGGCGTCGTTCGGCTGTTTCGCCGCGGGGAGATCCAGGGCAAGACCGGCACTCTCTTCGCCCTCCCGGACGCGCCAACCCCCGCGCCGAAGTCATCCGCCGCCGCCGCTAACGTCCACTACACCGCCCCGGCGCGAGCAACCGCCACCGCTGCCGCCGCTCCCACCCCTTACACCGCCACCGCCACCGAGTCCGCCGCCGCGGCCGGATCCGCCCCTTACACCGCCGCTGGATCCGCCCCGGACACCGCCCCCGCCCTCGACCCCGATCAAGCCGCCGCCGCCGCTATCATCGAGGGCCCCCTGTTGATCATCGCCGGCCCCGGAACCGGCAAGACCCGCACCCTCACCCACCGCCTCGCGCAGCTAGTCGAGCATCACCGGGTCGAGCCCAGCGCCTGCCTCGCCCTCACCTTCACCCGCCGCGCCGCTGGAGAGATGCGCGACCGCCTCGCGGACCTACTGTCAGAGCGCGCCGCCGCGATCACCGTCACCACCTTCCACGGCCTGGCGCACCAAATCCTCCGCGAGCACCACGCCGCCTGCGGCCTGCCCCCCGACTTCACCATCCTCCTACCGAACGACGCCCGCGCCGGCCTAGCCGCGGCCCTCGGCGTCTCACCGACCCGCGCCGGGAAGCTGCTCAGCGCCATCTCCCTGGCCAAGCGAGGCGGTGACAAACCGAAACCCGGCTCCGATCTCGCCGCTGCAATCACGGCCTATCACCGCCTGTTGGCCGAGCAGGGCCAGGTAGACTTCGATGACTTGATCCTCTCCACGGTCACCCTGCTCGACACCAACCCCGACATCACCCACCAGCTGCGCGCCCGCTACCGCTTCGTGTCGATCGACGAGTACCAGGACATCGACGCCTTCCAGTACCGCTTGGTACACCTGCTGGTCCCGCCGGATGGCAACGTCTGCGCCATCGGGGATCCCGACCAGGCGATCTACGCCTTCCGCGGCGCCGACGTCCGCTTCTTCCTACGCTTCACCGAGGACTTCCGGGGCGCCCGGGTAGTGCGCCTGAGCCGCAATTATCGCTCCTCGGCGACCATCGTCGACGCCTCCCTGCAGGTTGTGGCCCCGGCCTCCTTGGTCGAGGACCGGCGGCTCGAGGCGACCCTGCTCGACCGGACCCCGATCACCATCCACAGTGCCGCCACCGACCGCGCCGAGGCGGAGCTCGTGGCCCATCGCATCGAGCAGGCCATCGGTGGCTACGGGTTCTTCTCGGTCGACAGCGGCCGGGTAGGGGAGGGGGACGCGGGCGACCTCGGTTTCTCCGACGTGGCGGTCCTCTTTCGCACCTCGGCCCAGCTGCCCCTACTCGAGGAGGCCCTAGGTCGGGCCGGGATCCCCTATCAGGCCGTTGGGCACGCGCGCCTCAGTGAGCTCCCCGGCGTTGACCAGCTGCTCATGGCCTGGCGCGCCACCCCGCCGGCCGGCACGGTCGTCGAGCAACTCGAGGCGGTGGCCGCCGACCTCACCGGGGACATCCCCCCCGACACCATCGCCGCCCTCGGTCCCCTCGCCCAGCGCTGCGGCAGTGACCGCGCCGAGTTCCTCAGTGAGCTCGCCCTCGGCTCGGAAACCGACCGCTGGGATCCCCGCGCCGATCGCGTCTCCCTGATGACCCTCCACGCCGCCAAGGGACTCGAGTTCGACCTGGTCTTCGTGGTCGGCTGTGAGGACGGTCTGCTGCCGCTCCACTGGCCGGGCAGCGAGCCGGATCTGGCCGAGGAGCGCCGGCTCTTCTTTGTTGGCATGACCCGCGCCCGCCGATGTCTCGTTCTGAGTCACGCCAGCAAGCGCCAGCTCCGGGGAGAGGTCCGGCCGCGCGAGCCATCGCCTTTCCTGCGCGAGATCGAGGAGCGCCTGGTGGAGCGCAGCCAGACCCGGGCCGGTGGCGGGCGGCGTGCCAAGGACCAACAGCTCGAGATGTTCTAGGCCCGTGCGGAGCCGTAGACTCGTGCGGATCCGTAGACCCGTGCGGAGC
>JAUUZB010000592.1 GCA_030590185.1 Deltaproteobacteria bacterium | reverse complement strand
TCCAGTTCGACCCGATGTACTACGGCATCCCGCCGAAGAACATCCCGGCCACCGACACCTCCCAACTGTTGGCGTTGGTGGTGGCCAAGCAGGTCCTCGAGGACGCGGCCCGCGGCCCCTTCGAGGGGCAGGACAGGGATCGCATGTCCTGCATCATCGGCGTCGCCGCCGGCCTCGAGCTGCTCGGCGAGATGGGCGCCCGGCTGCAGCGACCGATCTGGGTCAAGGCGATGCGCGAGCTCGGCCTGCCCGAAGACCAGGTTCAGGAAATTTGCGACACCTGCCTCGACATGACCGTGCCCTGGTCCGAGGCGACCTTCCCGGGCCTGCTCGGCAACGTGGTCGCCGGCCGGATCACCAACCGCTTCGACCTCGGCGGCCTCAACTGCACCACCGACGCGGCCTGCGCCAGCTCATTCTCCTCCCTGGCCCTGGCCCTCGACGAGCTCTGGCTCGCGCACTCCGACGTGGTGCTCGTCGGCGGCGTCGATACCTGCCAGGACCCCTTCCTCTACACCTGCTTCTCGAAGACACCAGCCCTCTCCTTCACCGGCGACTGTCGGCCCTTCTCCGAGAAGGCGGACGGTACCATGCTCGGCGAGGGCGTCGGCATGGTGGCCTTGAAGCGCCTCGACGACGCGGAGCGCGACGACGACCAGATCTACGCGGTGATCCGCGCCATCGGCGCATCCTCCGACGGCCGCGCCAAGAGCATCTACGCGCCCTCGGCACCCGGCCAAACCCGCGCCCTCGAGCGCGCCTACGAGATCGCCGGCTTCGGGCCGGAGACGGTCGAGCTGATCGAAGCCCACGGCACCGGCACCCGCGCCGGCGACGGGGCCGAAGTGCAGGGCCTGCGCAACCTTTTCGATGAGAGTGATCACGAGCGGCGCCAGTGGTGCGCCCTGGGCACCGTGAAATCCCAGATTGGCCACACCAAGAGCGCGGCAGGCGCCGCTGGCTTGATCAAGGCGGTGTTTGCGGTCCAGCACAAGACCCTCCCCCCGACCATCAAGGTGGAGAGGCCGGACCCGGACATCGACTTCGCCAACAGCGCCTTCTACCTGAACACCGAGACCCGGCCTTGGATCCGCGATCTGACGCACCCGCGGCGGGCGGGGATCAGCTCCGCCGGTTTTGGCGGCACCAACTACCACTGCGTGGTTGAGGAATACACCGGCCCCGGCACCCGGGCCCCACGGCGGCGCACCGCCCTGAGCGAGCTGGTGTTGTTCACCGGCCAGCAGCCGAGCGAGATCCTCGAGGCCTGCGAGAGCCTCGGCACGGACCTGCGCGCCCGGGTCGAGCTCTTGGCAGAGAAGGCCAAGGCGCCCGAAGGCGTCACCAAAGCGATCCTCGGTGACGACCCGCAACAGCTCTTGAAAGTCGCGGCCCGCGCCAGCCAGGAGAGCTTCGACGCGACGGCGGCCGTTCGCCTCGGCGTGGTCGCCAAGGACGACGCGGATCTATTGGCCAAGCTCGAGCAAGCCCGCACCAAGATCGCCGAGAACGGTGACCAGGAATTCTCGGTCCCGACCGGGATCTTCTACGCCGGAGAGGCCAAGTCCCCCGGCAAGATCGCCTTCCTCTTCTCCGGTCAGGGCAGCCAATACGTCGGCATGGGCAAAGATCTCGCCATGTCCTTCGACCGCGCCTGCGAGGTCTGGGACCGGGCCGCGGGCCTGCCGCTGTCCGAAGATGCCAAGCTACACGAAATCGTCTACCCCCTGCCGGTCTTCAGCAAGGAGGAGCGGGACGGGCACCAACAACGGCTAACCCGTACCGAGTGGGCCCAGCCGGCCCTCGGCGCCACCAGCGCCGCCATGCTGAACGTGCTGCGCCAGGCCGGTGTGACGCCGGATTGCGTGGGCGGCCACAGCTTCGGTGAGGTCTCGGCGCTCTGTGCCGCCGGCGTCATCGACCTCGACGGGCTGATCGGGATCGCCCGCAAGCGCGGCGAGCTGATGGCCGAGGCGGCGAAGACCCCTGGCTCCATGACCGCCGTCTCCGCCAGCCTCGACGAGGTCACGCCGGTACTCGAAGCGATCAACGCTAAGCAGGACACCGGGGTGGTCGTCGCCAACCACAACTCGCCCACCCAGGTGGTGCTCTCGGGACCGACCGAGGGGATCGAGCGGGTTGAGGGCGCGCTCAAGGAAGCCAAGCTCGCGGCCCGCCGGCTGCCAGTGGCCACGGCCTTCCACTCGCCGGTGGTCGCGGACTCCGAGCCGGTCTTCGCCGAGTATCTCGAGGGTGTCGAGTTCGCCGCGGCCGAGGTGCCGGTCTTTGCCAACAGCCTGGCCGCGCCCTACCCGACCGACCCACGGGAGATGCGCGTCACCCTGGCCGGTCAGATCAGCCGACCGGTGCGCTTCGCCGAGCAGATCGAGGCGATGTACGAGAGCGGCGTGCGGACCTTCGTGGAGGTCGGAGCCGGCGCGGTGTTGAAGAACCTCACCGCCGCCTGTCTCCGGGGCCGAGAGCACACCGCCATTTCCCTCGACAACAAGAAGAAGGACGGGCTCACCAGCCTGTGGCTGGGCCTGGCGCAGCTCGCGGTCCAGGGGGTCGCGGTCGACTTCGCCGGCCTGTGGGCTGGCTATGAGACCTTCGTCGATCCGCGCAGCGCGGAGAAGCCGATCATGGCGATCGAGCTCGACGGCATGAACTACAACCGCCCCTATCCCCCCCCCAACGGTTTCGCCGGCGTGCCCAAGCCGAACCCGAATAGATCTCCCGCCCTCCTCAACGCCAAGGCGAGCGCCGCGGGCGACGGCAAGAAGGCAAGCCCGGTCGAGGCCGGAGAGACGAACAAGAGCGTGACTCGAACAACCTCCCAACAGGACCCCCAGCAGCAAACCGCCACCCGAGCTCCGCTTGCCACCCCGGCCGCGATGACTGGGGCGGGCGCCATGGTCACACCGCCGGCGGCGACCGTCACGCCACCCGTGACCGCGGCTCTACCGATCGCGACCGCGGGCCCAGGGTGGCTACAGGCCTACCAGGACATTCAGCGCCAAACCGCCGATGTGCACGTGGCCTACCAGCAGAGCATGGCCGAGGCGCACGTTGCGTTCCTGCACGCGGCCGAGACCTCGACCCTCAGCCTGACATCCTTGATGACCGGGCAACCAGTGGCTCTCGCGCAACCGATCC
This sequence comes from Deltaproteobacteria bacterium, assembly GCA_030590185.1. The sequence continues at coordinate 1,089 of JAUUZB010000592.1, read as the reverse complement.
TGACCACGATCCCGGCGCCGACCGTCGCGGCTCCGCAGCCCGTGGCGCAGCCGATGGTTCAGCCCGTTGTCCCGGTCGCCGCTCCCATGCCGGCGCCCGCGGCCCCCGCCCCGATGCCGGAGGCCGTCGCGATGTCGGCTGAACCCTCGGCGGATACCACCGAAGTCGTCACCCCCGAGGTCATGACCCCCGAGCTCGCGGCCTTGGCCGGGCGGAAAAACCCGTTCGCCGGGATCGATCTCGAGGAGATGTTGTTCACGGTGGTCGCGGACAAGACCGGCTACCCGCCGGAGATCCTCAATCTCGAGATGAACCTCGAGGCGGACCTGGGGATCGATTCGATCAAACGGGTCGAGATCCTCTCCGCCATCCAAGACCAGGCACCGGACCTGCCCGAGGTGGACGCCGCGGAGATCGCCAAGCTCCAGACCCTGGGCGAAGTGCTCGGGTTCATGGAAGGCTACCGGGACATGCTCGACGAGAGCGGTTGGACCGCGAGCGGCGATGGCGCGGACGCAGCCGCCGGGACTCCTGCACCGGCAAAGCCCAGATCCCCGAGCGAGATGATGGCCGCGGCTGCCGCGGGCAAGATGCCGAGCGGCGGACTCGGTGGCGGAGGCGATGCCGCTGTCACCGAGGAGAAGCTGGCCAAGTTCATGGAGGCCGACCTCCATGAGCTCCTGTTCACGGTGGTGGCGGACAAGACCGGCTACCCACCGGACATCCTGAACCTCGACATGAACCTCGAGGCTGACCTCGGGATCGACTCCATCAAACGGGTCGAGATCCTCTCCGCCTTCCAAGATGAGCTGCCCGGACTTCCCGAGGTCGATGCCGCACAAATGGCGACCCTGCAAACCCTCGGCGAGGTCCTCGGCTACATGGAGGAGATGCGCACCGCCATGAAAGAAGGCCGCCTCGAGGAGTTCCTCGGCGCGCCAAAGGCGCTACCGGCTCCGGGCGATGCGGCCGAGGCCGCCGGTTCCGCCGCGCAGGCCAAGGACACGCCGACCGCGGCGACCGGCCCCGTCGAGATGCTGCGTCTGAGCGTCACCGAGATCATTGCCGAGGCGGCCGGTTTCGCCATGG
>JAUUZB010000860.1 GCA_030590185.1 Deltaproteobacteria bacterium | reverse complement strand
CCATGCGCGCCTGGGCGGATCAATGTCGGTCCGAGGGTGCGCGTATCGCCTTCGTGCCCACCATGGGCTACCTGCACGCCGGTCATCTCGCCCTGGTGGAGGAGGCGGCGCGCCGTGGGGACCGGGTGGTGGTGTCAATTTTCGTCAACCCCACCCAATTCGGGCCTGGGGAGGACCTGGGTCGCTATCCACGGGATCTCGACGGCGATCTGGCCAAGCTCGAGGGGCTCGATGCCCGGGTCGACGCGGTCTTTGCGCCCACCCGGGGGGCGCTCTACCCGGAGGGGTTCGACACCTATGTGGTGCCGGAGGAGCTCGCCCGGGGCCTGTGTGGCGCGAGCCGGCCGACGCACTTTCGCGGGGTCTGCACCGTGGTGCTGTTGTTGGTGCGGATCACCCGCTGTCAGGTGGCGGTGTTTGGGGAGAAGGACTTCCAGCAGCTCCAGATCATCCGGCGGATGGTCGCAGACCTCTGGCTGGACGTGGAGGTCGTCGGGGTGCCCACCCTGCGGGAGCCGGGTGGCTTGGCCATGAGCTCGCGCAACGCGCGGTTGAGCGCCGAGGAGCGGCGCGAAGCGGTGGTGTTGTCGCGGGCCCTGGGCAGCCTCGCGGAGTCGGTCGCCGGGGGCGAGGGGGATGCGGCAAGGCTGCTCAGGCGCGCCCGGGAGGTCATTGAGGCGAGCGGTGCGGTGCGGATCGATTATATTGAGCTGGTGGATGCTGCGACGTTGCAGCCGGTGAAGCGGGTCGCGGGTGAGGCGGTCTGCGCGGTGGCGGCGTTTGTGGGGCAGACGCGGTTGATCGATAACGTGCGGGTACGGGGACAATGATGGAGAACACCGTGGAAGAAGAGGTCTTTGAGTTTTTCGTACGCGAGTTGCCGGGCGGCGGCTTCATCGCCCAAGCGCTCGGCGCCTGCATCGTCACCGAGGCTGACGACTTGGAGAGCCTGCGGCGGGAGGTTTGCGACGCGGTCTGTTGTCACTTCGACGACGACTGCAAACCGGGCCGCGTCAAGCTGCATTTCGTGGAGGTGGTTCGGGAAGAGCTCCTCGAGCCATGAAGCGGCCCAGGGACATCTCCTCGAAGAAGCTCATCCGTGCCCTCAAGAAATTCGGGTATCAACCGACCCGTCAAACCGGCAGCCACATCAGGCTCACCACCGAGCAGGGCGGCCAGCATCACATCACCATTCCCCAGAAGCGCCAGCTGACCATCGGCAAGATCAACGCCGTGTTGTGGGAGATGGTCCGCCACTTTGGGATCAAGCGTCAGGTGTTGGTCGAGCAGTTGTTTGCGTGAGGATGTGTATCGCCCTGCCCACGGCGCTCACGGCGAGGTGCAGCGGCCCGCGACACAGATCCGGTCACCCTTGCATTGGGTGTCGTAGCTGCAGCCGCCAACTGGTGCGGGTGCCGCCGGGGGCGCCGTTCGTCGCTCATTGCCGGCGGCGGCAGGCTCCGCATTGCATGACACCTGAGACGCGGCGTACTGCCCGCCTCCGTGCTCCGAGCAGTGATACAGCCTCCCCCGACATCTCGCGGTCCAGGTTCGGGTTGCGAAGCCGCGATCCACATTGAGGATTTCGATCTCGTGCTCCGGGCAGCCGATCTGCCCAGAGGTCATCGCTTGCATCGTGGCGCATGCGGACAACGCGCCGGCGGCGGCGAGAATGACAAACAGATGACCGAGCCTCATGACCCCTCCGTCGTGTGTTGGTCTGAGCCCGACGTTATCGCGATTTCGTCAGGCTGCGCCAGCGGGGACCCGTGGTTAGTGTTGGTTACTTCCGGCCTTTTTTGGCCTTGCCCGACTCGGCGGGTTCGGCGGGCGGCTCCGCGTCCGCGCCCGGAGCCTCCTCGCCATTGGCGCCGGCGGCCTCGGCTTCACGGAGCTTGTCGGCCCGTTCGGGGTCGACCACCCCGAGGTTCTTGATCGTCAACTTGCGGCCGGTGACCTTGGCGGTCTTGACCGCGACGAACCCGAAGACGTTGATGCCCCAGGTGTCCTCGGTGAGCAGGTAGATGCCGTCGGCCTTCTTGCCGGAGATGGCGTTGACCGCGGCTTCCTCCAGGAGGTTGGAGCGCTGGTTGTGGACCCGCATGTTGTAGAAGTCGGGCCCGGCGACGTTGGCAAACATGACGCTGCTCTTGATGTCCGGAGTGTTGATTGCTGTCGTGAGCTAGGACAGCAGAGGCCTGGGCTAGCACCACCCACTTAGCGATGCAAGCGGCAGCCCCAGCAGGGGCGCGGTGCCCTGGGATCGGGGGCATGGGGCGAGCGGGTGGAGCGGTGCGGTCCCGGAAGGCCGGGGCGTTGCGCTTCGGGGATGCGCGGGGTGGCGGTGCTCTGCGCCCGAGGGATCCGCGCCCCTCCCGCCGGGCCCTGAGGCGATGACGGGGGCGCTACTGCTCCTCCGCCGTCCCCCCCAAAGCCTGGAAAGCCAAGAACGCCCCCAATAGCCCCGTGACCCACGGGACGGACAACACCCCTCAGCCGCTGTAGCAACCCACGAAGACGCTGAATGCATAACCGGCGCCGAAGCCGCCACCGAGCCCGAGCAACTGACCCACCCGCCGGTAGCGACCCATCGCTCAGTTCCCCGCCGCGGTGTTCGTGATCGTCAGCATCAGGCCCCAGCCACAGCGGTGCCGGCGCTCGCTAGGAATATCGCCAACAGGGTGGCGTGAAAAATGGCAGTCCGCACCATGGGAGTCTCCTGTGAGGGTTTAGACCCAGCGGAGAGCAAATGGATTCGCGGCGCGGCCACCGCAACCCGGGTGGAGGTACAAGCCACGACCCTGTTGGAGTGACAGGCTCGACCTCGACCTCAGCCGTGCGCGTTGTTGGCGTCAACCCACTCGCGGAGATCCGTGATCGCCGCGCGCGCCTCGGCGACGACCTCCTTCGGGTCGCGCAGCTCCCGCCCCAACTTCTGCGCAAAGGCCACGGCCACCTCTTCCCCGGCCTCCTCCTCCTCCTCCTCGGCCTCCTCTGGCGGGTGGAGCGTACAACCGTCGTCCTCGGCATCCACCGACACTCGGGCGGCGACGATGTCGATGAAGGCGCCCGGCTCGACGGCCAAGGCGGTGACGTCCCCCTCGGAACCGAGGTAGATCACCGCTGCCCGCTCGATGTCGTCCTCGCCGGGCCGGAGCCACAGCGCAAACAACGAGCCCGTGCCGTCCTGGGCGAAAACGGTCAGCCGGGACCCCTCGGCAGGAAGCGCACCGAGCCACGCCTCGATGTTCTCGTCGCTTTGTTCTGGATCGCAGAGCTCGAACTCTTCGTGTTCACATTCCACGTCGGTCAGGATGTCGAAGGCCTTGGGGAGCATGCTCTCTCCGTTGTGCGTGTGCCCAGCTTCAGCGCCTCAT
>JAUUZB010000501.1 GCA_030590185.1 Deltaproteobacteria bacterium | reverse complement strand
CTGACACCGCCGCCGGACCCGCCGCCGACACCGCCGACACCGCGGCCGCCGCCGACACCGATACCGCCGCCGACACCGACACGGAACCACCCCCCGCGACAGACCCCGCCCCCACTGACACCATCGAGACCATCAACGCCCAAGACGGCGACGCGACCACCCCGGAGCCCGGCGTCATCGACCCCAGCCTCGCGGCCGATGTCGATCCAGACGACGAGGAGGAGGAGCTCAAGCCCTTCGGCATCGGCCTAACCCTGAGCCACGGCGTTGGCTCCGGGACCTTCATGCGGTCCAACTGCCCGGGCAGCGGCTTCGAGCCCATCGACGACCTCGAGGCCGAGCTCGCCGCCGGCAACGACTGCATCGGCAACCGCACCGCCTACGTCGGCCAGACCTGGGACATTAAACCGAAGTTCAACTTCGAGCTCTACGGCCACCGGCTGACCGTCATGGCCCGCTGGATCATGGACGTCGAGTTCACCACCCCGGACACCAACCCGGCGCGCCAGTTCACCCCCTACGATCTGAGCTTCTACCTGATCGATCCGGAGATCTACGCCGAGGAGTTCACCGGCATCAGCTTCAACGGCGCCTTCCGGCTCTGGCTGCCGACCTCCTACACGAGCCTCAACGCCACTAGCATGGTCACCGCGCTGCAGCTCTACGCCGGTGCCAGTCGTTCGGTCGGCCCGGTCGACCTGAGCTACAGCTTCAGCATGCGCAAGAACTTCAACGTCCACCAGGTCACCCAGGCCCCCGGCACCATCCGCGAGACCGACGGGTTCGGCAGCATCGGCCGCGGCCAGTTCATCCCGGCCGGCGCCCCGAATACCGAGTGGACCTTCTACAACACCTTCGGTGTCACCTGGCACCCGATCGAGGAGCTCAGCGTTGGCTACGCGCTGATGATCTACCACAAGATCAAATACAACAATCACCCGGACCGCGATGAGTTCACCGCCCCGCTCGCTGAGGTGGGGGTCCAGAACGGCGGCGACGTGCTCTGGCCTACCTTTGAGGTCTCCTACGACCTCGCCCAAGGGTTGGCCAACGTCACGGAGTTGCCGATCGGCCTGACCCTCGCCCTCGGCGCCACCGCCGTCCACCCGGCGCAGGACGCCGACAACAAAGGCTTCATCGCTCCGTTGGTGTTCAACACCTTCGCCGCGGAGAAGGCGCCCTACAACTACAGCACCATCTATTTCGACATCCGCGCGAGCTACTGAGGGGCGCCACCATGATCGCAAAAAAATCCAACACCACTTTGCTCGGAGCTAACTTCGGGAGGTTCACTAGCATGCATTCACTATCCGGATGGGTACGCGGGGCCGTGGCGGCCCTCGCCGTCAGTGTTCTCGGTCTCAGCGGGCTCGCCAGTTGCGCCGGTGACATCGACGACGTCAGTTACGTCCAGCCCAGCTACATCAAGAAGACCGACCTGCTGGGCAAATCCTGGTACTACCGCCGCACGGTGGTCGACACCCCAGAGGCGGTCCGGGGCGAGAACGGCGAGTTCGGCACCTGGGTCACCATCGGCATGGGTGACCTGTACGTGATCGAGCGGATCAAGTTCGAGATCCAAGAGGACTACCTGCTCGGCTACCGCGACTACGAGTTCATCCCCGGTTCCGAGGGGCTCGATTACGAAGGGGCGCAGACCCACTACAAGGGCGGTCCGGTGGTCGCCTTCCCGATCAGCTCCCACTTCAACATTCAGTACGACTACAACCCGCTGACCGGCGAGCGCACCAACGTCCTGCGCGAAAACGAGACCGACGTCCTCTGGTACGAGAACGAGTACATTCGGGTGGCCTGGAACGTGGTCACCTTCGAGCACAATCCTCTCATGCTGCCGATGGACTGGATCGACTCCGACAAGGTGCCTGGCAGCCTCGAGTACGTGGACGCCAACGACGCCACCAGCCCCTACCACGCGCACCTCACCCCGGATGAGGGCTTCCTCGACTTCGTCTCGAATCACTACGTCGTCCCGGATATCTACACCTGCTACTACGACTTCGACTTCGGCGGCTACGACATCACCCAGTGCGGCGCTGGTGAGATCAAGGTTCGGCATGCCTTTCTCGCGGTGGATGAGGAAGAGAACGCCGGCTACTCGCCGCTCTATTACCCAGACACCGTTACCCTCAAGGACGACAACGGCGACGAGATCCGCGATCCGGAGACGGATGAGGTGCTGCGCGAGCCGATCTTCGATCGCTTCGGTTACTTCCGCCTCGACCGGCTCACCTACGACAACGTCCGCGACATGACCGAGTCGGGTCGTCTCTACCGAATCATCCGCTTCAACATCTGGGACGAGAGCATCGACAGCGACGGCAATGAGATTCCGTACCACGAGCGGACCGTCCGGCCGATTACCTATTACCTCAACTGGGATTTCCCCGCCGAGCTGCGCTCCACCGCCCTCGAGGTTGGGTCGGCCTGGAACGACACCTATCGCGCCGCGGTGGCCTCGATGCAGAGCATCTCCTCCGGCACCCCCGTGGCGATCGCCGACGTCCCGGACGTCTTTGTCTTGGAGGACAACTCCTGCACCGTCACCAACGTCCAGAACTACCTGGACAGCCACTCCGAGGTCGAGGTGCAGGTGCAGCTCGCCATGGGCACTCACAGCCTGCCGAACGAGGCGGTCAGCCCCCTCGATAACTGGTGCGCCGCCACCGACTACTACTCCCAGGGTCTCGACGACCCGTTCACCTGGGAGCAGATGGGCGACATCCGCTACAACATGCTCTACTGGGTGCCGAACATCATCCCCGCCGCCTTCTCCGGTTATGGCCCGATGTTGGGCGACCCGATGAGCGGCCGCAACGTCGTCTCCGCGGCCTATGTCCTCGGCTGGACGATTGACGCCGCTGCCGCCCGTGCGGTCGAGTACATCGAGTATATGAACGACGACCTCAGCCTGTACGAGTTCCTGCGCGGCGACAACCTGCCGAACATATTCTTCGAGGGTGACTACGACCCCCACGCCCGTTCCGACCGCGCCGGCGCGATCGGAGCGGCTGGCCGGCGTCAACTCAGCCCCGAGGATGCCGAAGAGATCTCCCGTCGCCTGGACGCCAACGGCGACACCTTCGAGGAGCGCATGGTCGAAATGGAGAACAGCGCCTACCACGATGAGCGCCTGGGGCGGATCATCGGCTCCGAGCTCGAGCGCTCCACCTTGATTCGCAACGAGGATTTGATCGTCGCCAGCCAGGGCAAGTGGCAGCCTGGCCTAGATATCTCGGATGAGTTGTGGGAGAGCGCCTCGGTCCTCGGTCAGCACGCCTCGGTCCGGGCCCGGCGCGAGCGCACGGCGCGCTTCCTCCAGGAGCGAACCATGTGCCCCCTCGCCGACCTGGACGGCGCCCTGGTTGGCCTGGCCAACCGCCTCAAGGATTACACCCACGAGGAGAAGTTGCTCGAGCTGCGCAAGGCGATCTTCAAGGCGGTTGCCCTGCACGAGATCGGCCACAACGTGGGCCTGCGCCACAACTTCGAGGGTTCCTACGACGCCCTCAATTTTCCGCGCGAGTTCTGGGAGATGGAGGAGGCCTTCGGCGACAACGAAGCCGACAAGGAAATGAACTCCCAGCCGGAGTTCAAGTACAGCTCGATCATGGACTACCACGGCAAGATCAACGCCGATTTCCGTGGCCTCGGGCACTGGGACAAGGCGGCGATCAAGTTCGGTTATGGGCAACTGGTCGAGACCTTCGCCGACGACACCATCGATGGCCGGCCGCTACGCTTCGACCCGCTCCACAAAACCTGGCGCTTCAAAAACGACTTCCGCGACATGTTGTTCGCCGACGCCGACGGCGTGGGTGAACAGGGCGCGGCCTACTTCGACTCCGTCGACCAGATGTACGACCGCGAGGACGTACTCTTCGATTGGACCGCTGAGGACCTCAACCGTGACGACGTCTACGCCATGCTCGAGCGGGAGGTCCCGTACATGTTCTGCTCGGACGAGTACGCCGGTCTGACCCCGACCTGCAAGCGCTTCGACTTCGGCGCCAACCAGCGCGAGATCATCGAGGCGATCAAGATTCGTTACAAGAACTACTTCATTTTCACGAACTTCCTACGCAACCGCCTGACCCTCGACTTCTACGGGGTCATCAACCGTTCCTTCCGCTACTTCAGGGACATCAAGACGACCTACCAATATTTCTACATGTACGGCGCCACGATGCCCCAGGACTTCGACGACACCGACCTGTTCGAGGATATGGCAGTGGCGAGCGGCGAGGGGTTGAATCTCATGAACGAGGTCATCGCCATGCCGCGGCCCGCGACCTACTATCGCTGTGAGCTCGACACCGGTGGCACCACGTCCGAGGTGACCTACTACTCCGGCGGTTATCTGGAGTGGGACCCGATCGAAGAGCCCTACACCGGCTACGGGCCGGAGGGTGAGGTCTGCGATATGTCGAACCAGCTCGGGCTCGGCATCGGCGAGGCCTTCCCCATGTTCCTCGGTCTGAGCGAGGAAGCCTACAACTACACCTGGACCTACGTCGGTCTCTACTGGGACAAGATCACCGCGGTTCAGCTGTTGACCTACCCCGGTGCCTACTTCCCCCGCTTCAACATGCAGGAGGAT
>JAUUZB010000364.1 GCA_030590185.1 Deltaproteobacteria bacterium | reverse complement strand
GTGCTCCCGCGCTCCTAGCCTGCCGCTCCGCTTCATCGATCTCCCGGGCGCCGAGATAAGCATCGGAGGTTTTGAGGACCTCGAGTCGTACATCGAGGGCCTCGAGCTCGGCGCGTTGTTGTTGGGCACGCTCAGCGAGCTCCGCTTTACGCGAGGAAGCCACATCCAGGGCGGTCTCACGCTGTCGCAAATCCGCGCGGGCGCTTTTGTGGGCGCTGTCGGCGGTGGTGAGCTCTTTGGTTCGAGCCTTGGCGCAGGCGGCCGCGTAGCGGCGGTAGAGGCCGACGAAGCGGTCGACGGCGACGGTGGTGGTGACATACATCTCGCGGGTTCTGCGGTCCGAGTCGAGTCGCTCGAAGCCGTCGGCGAGGGGCAACAACACGCCGCGGTCCAGTGGCGGCAGGCTCACCGCCAGGATTTCGGAGAGACCGGCGGGGTCGAGGGTTTTGGAGAGCTGCGGGCGACGTAGCTGCAACAGGGTTTCCACCAGGGCGCGGTATTGATCCTCCGGCAGGTCGAAGAGGCGCGCATTGACCGCGCGCCGGTAGTCCTGGCCCCTGGTGAACACGTTGCCGGCGGCGCCGATCGCCTCTTCGAGCTGACCGCGGGTCAAGGGCACCCGGCCGCGGCCGAGGAGATCGAGCTCGGCGTCGATGCGTTGCTCGCTGATGAAGTACCACGACTCCACGGCGTTGGTGTTGCGCTTGGCCCTGAGCCCGGCGCCGAGGGTGAGCGTACGCGTGCGATCGCCGTCGCGCCGCCCGAGCTCGAGCCAGACGTAACCGACAGCGAGGTTGACGTCGGGGTTGGCGTCGTTGAGCAGGTTCCAACGCATGGGCCGCGACGTGGTGCCAAAGGGATCGAGCCGCTGGGGCGACAGGTCGGCGTCGAACAGGAAGGGCAGCAGAACCTCGATGGCTTTGGTTTTGCCGGACTCGTTGCGGCCGCGCAGCAGGAGCCGGCCGCCGTGGAAGACGAAGCGTTGGTCGTCGTACTCCCAGAGGTTTTGAATGCCGGCCCGCAGGGGTTGCCAGCGCTCTGTGTCCGGGTCGGGCATCTTGGCGATGGTCGGTACGATTTGCATTCAGTCTCCCTTGGCGGACGCAGGCGCGGGCGCCGCCGGAGCGAAGCGCGCGATGGCCGGTAACGGTACGACGCCCTCTGGCGTGACCTCCACGAGTCGGAAGGCTTCGAGCAGCGTGAGCACCTCGTCGGTGAGGCGGGCGTCGCCGTCGGCGCCGCCGAAGCGCTTGCTCCAGGCGCAAGGTTCGCCGTACGCCTCCGCGAGCAGCTCGATGCGCTCGACGATCCAGGCGTGTGGCACCGCCCCGTCGCCATGCAGCCGCCGGTGCTCGGTGAGCTGTTCGGCCAAGAGGAGCGCGGCGTGCTTGACGGTGGAGCCGGCGTCGGGGAATCGCGTGTCGGTGAGCTCCCCGGCGGGATCGACGGCGGCGAGACCCTCGCGCCGGCGCTCCACCTGCATGCCGAGATCTTCCTCGACGAGCCGGTAGATGAACCCCCGGCCGTGGTCGACCCAGTCGGCGGCCCGCGGGGTGAGCGCCTCGAAGTAGACCACCGGGTCTTCGCAGATTTGGCGCAGGGCCTGGTGGCGAGCGCGGAGCCGTTCGCCCTCCTCGGTGGCCGGGTACTGCTCCTCGAGGAGGCGGCTGGGCTCTTCGGCGAGGGAGGGGGGAACCGGAGAGGCGATGAGCTGACCGAGCAGGTGCTCGGCGACGTCGTAGAGCGCGTCGCCGTCGCGGTCCTTTGTGTAGCGTTCGGCGTCGCCGTCGCGAAGCTGGAGCACGGACCTCGCGACGAGCCAGCGCAGGACATCGACAAAGGCCCGCCGCTCCGCGAACCGGGTGGAGTCGAAGCGCTCGCAGTCTGGCGTGTCACGGCTGAGCTCTTCGACGATTTTGGCCAGGTTGGACAGGGTGGTTTGCTTGCGGCCCGAGCGGTCGAGGGCGGCGAGGGTGAGGCAAAGTAGGACATAGCGGCGGCGGTCGAAGGTTCGGCCGCGGACCTCGGCGGGGTGCGTGCCCCGCGGGCAGGCGGGGATTTGGTGTAGGCGCGCGAAGCCGGCCTGGGGTTGGACGACGAGCTTGAGGCCGGGGTTGTCGGCGAGCCAGGCGGATAGCCAGGCACGGTGGCGCACTACGAGCCCGAAGAGGTCGGGGTCGGTGTCGGACGTGATCAGTGGCCGCGCCCACAGTCCGCGTAGGGCGCGGGTGCGCTCGGCGCGATTGGTGGTTTCGAGGCGAATGCCGAGGGAGCTCACGACGCGGCCTCTTTTGCGGCGGACCGGGCGGCGGACCGGGCGGCGGACCGGGCGGCGCCAGCGTTCGTTTCGAGCCGAATGCCGAGGGAGCTCACGACGCGACCTCCTTGGGGGCGGACCGCGTACCGGCCCCCTCACGAACCTCGATGCGATAATCCCGGCAGCGCAGCCGTCCCCGGGGTGTGCTCAGCTCTGTCCAGGCCTCAGGGTCGTCCGGCGGCCTCAAGACCACCGTGAGGCGCCCGTCGGCGGTGCGGGTGATGCGGCTGCCGTCGGCACGGCGGGGCGAGGCGAGCGCCTCGTCGAGCAGGGCGAGCAGCAGGTCGAGCTCGGCGCTGGAGATCTCGGCCAGATCGCTCAAACACATCTCACCCTTGCCCGCGAACCGACGCTGGGCGCTCGCGAGCTGCTCACGTTCGCGGCGCTGGCGTTGGGCTATCCAAGCGCGGCCCGCCCCGTGGTCCGGTGCGGCGGCGGGTCGGCCGGCACGGCTCAACCTACCCCGGGCACGCAGGGAGGTGGGCACGGTGACCGGCGCCGTTTGCCACCAGGACTCCCCCGGGCGGGCGAGGTCGGGATCCTCCTCGGCGATGTGGAAGTGACGTACGCCGTAGAGACCGAAGGCCGCCTCGTAGAGTTTGTGCGCCTCGCGGTTGGTCCCGCAGGCGCTGAACCAACGCGCCAGGGTGAGGTAGTCGGCCTGGCGATCGACGGGCTGCGTGCGCTGGCTGTTGAGGCGTCCGAGGGCCCGGGTTAGCCCGAGGATCGCCTCCACCGCAACGGCGGCCAGCCGCTCCACCGTAGGCTCGAGGCCACCAACGGCGCAGAACCAACCCTTCATCCCGGCCCAGCGGTGCCGTTGCGTGTCGAGCCAAACCGCGCGCGGGTCCTCGTGACCGAGGGGAGGGGGAAGGTCCGCCGAGGTGGCGGCGGCCGCGAGCAATCGTTCGACGCCTCCCGCTTCCACCGCTCGCACGCCGGCGGCGATCTCCCCCGCTAGCTTGCGCAGGTGGTCGACGAAACGGCTGATGTAGGTGACCAACGCCTGCTTGCGCAGGACGAACAGCTCCTCCTCGATGCGGTCGGCGGCGAAGCTCTCGCTGACCTCGCCGATGAAGTGCGCCGCCTCCCCGGTGAGCGTGTCAAAGGCGCTGAACAGGGCGTGCATGCTGCGCAGGGTGCGCTCTGGATCCGGTGCCCCCTGCTGGCCGAGGGCGGCGAGGGCGCGCAGGCTGTCCCGGATTTCCAGCAGCATGTTGGATTGCAGGGAGCCCGAGCGACCGACGGTGGCCTCGACGTGGAGAACGGCGCGGTGCGCTGCCTCGCCGACAGCCGTGAGGTGGTAGACGAAGCTCTTTTTATGGAAATCCTCGATGGTGGCGACCGCGGCGGTGTCGTGGGCGGCGGAGAGGTTGCCCCACTCCACGAGCTTGTCGAGGTGGTAGTTGAGTGCGTCGGTGTCGGCGAGGGGGGCGTGGAAGCCCCCGGCGACGATTTCGCGTTCGACATCGGCGGGACGCAGCTCGATGACGTAACGCTGTTTGGCGGCGAAGAAGACTTGGACGATGGCGCGGTAGATCGGCGCGTGGTCGCCGGTGACGTATTTGAAGGCTGGTTGGGGTTGGAGGATGACCGGCGCGGGCTGGGCGTCGTTGGGTGGGGGGTTGGCGGGCGAGGCGTCGCTGGGCGAGGCGTCGCTGGGCGGGGCGTCGGCGGGTGGGGCGTCGGCGGGTGGGGCGTCGTTGGGTGGCGCGTGCCCGGCTGGCGCGTTTGCGCTCTTCTCGCGGGTGCTCTGGCCAGGCTCGTGTACACGGTTCTTCATGGTGGACGAGTGTTCAGTACCAGAGGGCTCCGACAAAAAAGGTCGTGGGCCGGACTCGGGGGCGGGTGGGCCGGACTCGGGGGCGGGTGGGCCGGACTCGGGGCCGGGCGGGTCGGACTCGAGGGCGGGCGGATCGGACTCGGGGGCGGGCGGATCGGACTCAGGGGCGGCGTCGGCGACGGGCTCGGCCCCCGGCGCGTCAGAATGCCATCCCCGCGCCTCGAGCTGCGATCGCCACGCGACCAGGCACCCGGCCCGTCGGTGCGCGGTGGCCGGCGACAGGCCGGCACGGCGGGCGATGCGCCCTGCGAGATCATCAACCCCGATTCCGTACTCGGTGAGGTACGAGCCGACGGCGCCGCGGATGCCTGCGCTGTCCTCGATGGCGTTGGCCACCGCAACGGCCTCGGCCAGGCTATCCTGCGTCGTGGCGAGCAAGCGGCGGCCCCGCGTCGTGACGATCAGATCTGTCACCCTCCTCACCGACTCAGTGCCGGTGGCAACCCAATCGAGGGTCTGTGCGGCGAGGAGGTAGTAGCCCAGGTGGCGCGGCGACAGCGCGATCCCTTGCTGGAGCTCAGGCGAGGCTGTGACCCCGGCCGCGACGAGCTCGACGAGCCGTCGCAGTTTCGCGAGGCTGTTGGCCTGGGGGACGGCCTTGGATGGGATGGGCGGGTTGTCGGCACTCCCACGCGGCATGGGGCGGAGAATGGATCAGGGGGTGAGGGGTGGCAAGGGTTGGGGTGGATGGGCTCGCCGGGTCGGGTGCAGAGCACCGCCCACGCCTGCCGTTCGGAGGCATTTTGGGCCGCCCGGTGTGGGTGTGATCGTTCGGAGGTTTCTCGGGCGCTGTTGCTGGGGCATCGAGGGGAGGGGGGCCGTGCTGCCATGGGCTGCGGTGCCGGAAGGCACGTTTGGAGAGCGACGGGGAGCAAGACCAGACGGCCGGCGGTGGTCCGCGAGCCGTGGCAATGGGATGCGTCGGGTCGGACGGACGGGGACGCGGAACCGTCGATGGCGAGCTCGTCCGTGGGCCCCACATGGGACTTCCCGGCTTCGGCCCCCACGTGGGACTTCCCGGCTTCGGCCCCCCACGTGGGACTTCCCGGCTTCGGCCCCACATGTGGGACTTCCCGGCTTCGGCCCCACATGGGACTTCCCGGCTTCGGCCCTCCATGTGGGACTTCCCGGCTCCGGCCCCACATGGGACTCTCGTCTCATCCCCACGCGGGACTGTGGCGGTTCCGCCAGACATGAGCCCTGGCGCGCGCCGTGCTGAACCTGACGCTGCGCGGCGCTGGCCCTCCAGGTCTTGCGACGCGTTGCGAGCAGGTTCTTGCACGGCGC
>JAUUZB010000176.1 GCA_030590185.1 Deltaproteobacteria bacterium | reverse complement strand
TTTCTCACCTCGTACTGATCCATCCCTAGCTCGGTCTTGGTCTCTTCGAAGCATTGCTCTATGGCCCATCTGATGCCGCTAAGCCAAACAAAGGTCTTGAGCGAGCAGGACCCCGAGGCCAACCAGCAACTCACGGGGCGCGAAGGAAGCCGGGGTGGCGTCGTCCACCACCCAACCGAGCTCGGGGTCGTACCACTCGACCCAGGCGTGGGCGTGGGCGCGAGTGAACAACACCACGCCCTCACCACCTGCCTCGCCATCCCACTTGCCGCCCATGTACCCCCCCACCACTCGGCTCGGCACGCCGGCGGCCCGCAGCAGGGTCGCGTAGGCGGTGGCGAAGTATTCGCAGTGACCACGCGGGTCGTCGAACAGAAATGCAGCGAGGGGATCCGCCGCCGAGCCGTTCGGCTGATCTAGGCTGTAGTCGAAATTGTCGATCAGGTGCCGGCGCAGGACGGCCGCCCTTTGTGGCGCCGTCCCGCTCTCGACCCCCGCCCCGCGCAGCAACCGACGCGACAGGTCGGGTATGCGCGGGTCGAGGTCATCGCTGAGGGCGAGGAGGGTAGAGATCTGGTAGTGGTCGAGCCTCGCGGGCCGCTGAGCGCGGACAGCCGCGGGCGCGCCGCTACGGCCCCGCAGGGTGCCCGGATGAACGATGCCGCCGTCGACCTCGTAGCGCAGCGGGCCCGAGACGGTCGCGCCGGTGAGCAGCTCCCCGGAGGGACCGGTTCCGAGGATCCGCCGGCGCACCGACGGGTTGCTGGTGCCGCCGCTGAGGGTCTGGGCGCGGATCACCGGCCCGAGGGTGGGCAACACCTGACCGAGGCCCGGCTGCACGAAGACCCGGTAGCTGCCACGCTCCGCCTCGGCCGGGATCACCAACGGTGGTGGGGGCAGCTCACGCGGTACGTCACTCTGGGCGAACCCGTCCCGGGTGAGACGGTCGTAGACCGGTCCCCGGAAATAGAGGCCGTCTTCGAAAGTCCGGTAGGAGATCCCCCACACCCGCGCCACCACCGCGCCACCACCGCCGGCTCTCGGGCTGCGGGTGAGCGAGACGCCATGGGGAAAGCTCTGGCGAGCAAAGAACCCGAGGCTGGTGAAACCGAGGCGTGGGAAGAGCAGGAAGAGCAGGCTGGTGGTCGCCAGGATTACCACCGCCAAGGAAGCGGTGACCGCCGCGAAACGAACCGTGACCACGTCCCGACGCGCCAGGGTTCCGGCCGAGGCGCGGGTCGACTCGGTGGCGCCGCGCACTAGTTGTCGGGTGACCAGGGCCCAGGAGGCCGCGACGGCGTAGGCCATGAAGATGACGCCATAGGTGAGTTGGGTGTGGAGCACCGAGCCGGCAAAGACGAGCAACAACGACAGGACCAGAGCTTGCAGATCGTGCGCCAGGGTCTGGCGGGTGAGCAGGCGGCCGACCATCAGTCCGACCAGCGCGACCCCGCCGCCGATCAACAGCGCCCCGATACCTTGCAACGCGACCACGACGCCCGCGGCGACAAAGCCGAGGATCGCGATGCCCGTGCCGACCGAACCGGGGAGCGACCGGCCACGGGCGTGGAGCCACGCGGAGACCGGTGGCGCGAGCATGGCGGGCCACGTCCAGATCGGCAACGCACCACCGAGCAACACCGCGAGCAGGCCGAGCGCAACCGCCAAGCCAAAACCCCAGGCATAGGCGCTGCGCAGGGTCATGCCGCAGCCTCCGGATGATCGGCGAACGTGGCGGCAACCGAGGTGGTGCCCGCGTCGTCATCGCGCACCACGACCGTGGCGTCCGCCCGATTGTCCACGGCCGCACCGGAGGCGGCCACCGCCACCCGCACCGCGTGATCTCCGCCGCGCTCGCGTGGCTTGGCCGCGCCTGGATCGAGCTTGGCGAGGGCCAGGAGGATCGCCCAGTGCTGGCGGGCCCCACGATCCGGGGACAACAGGGTCCCCGGGGCGAGGACACCGACGCTGAAGCCACGCTCCAACAGCAACTCCGCCAGGGAGCCAAACACCTCAATGCAGTGCTCGACCTGCGCCGGTCGGGAGCTCGAGCCGAGGTGGAGCTCGAGCATCACCTCCCGGGCCGCCTGGGCCTCGGTCTCGATCACCACCCAGCGGCCGGTGCGGGCGCTGCGCCGCCAGTGGACCCGCCGCGGATCATCCCCGGCGCGGTAGGGACGCAAGGAGAAGTAGTCGTCGCCGAGACCAGCGCGATGGGCCGGCTCGTCCCCGAGGCGGGCCAGGATCGGCAGGGAGAGGGCGCGCACGTCCACCGCCCGGGGCGCCACCCAGAAGCCGAGGTCGATGGCCGGGCGGAAACGTCGGCTCTTCTCGAAGAAACCAAAGGGATAGGAGGTCCGAGAGCGCAGCCGCACGAAGTGGTAGAAACCTCGGGCCTCTGGCACGAAACGGGCGCTGGTCGGCCTCTCCTCGCCGGGTCCGATGCGCAACTGGTAAGGCGCCGGCACCGTCAAGCGCCCCGCCGGTGCGTCGAGCTGAACATCCACCTCGACCCCGTAGGCCGGTAGCCGACGCGCCTCGTTCAAGACCACCAAGGGCAGGCTCACCGGCTCGCCGGCTCGGGCCGAGTCCGGGGTGCCGGTGCGCATGCGGACGATTTTGAGGGTGGCCTCCGACAGGATCCCAGAGAGCACGATCGCCGACAGCACCATGCCCCAGCCCAGGAACAGGAGGTTGTTGCCGGTGTTGATCGCCGCTAGGCCGGCGGCAAAGGCGATGGCGATCAGTACTTTCCCGGAGCGCGTGAAGCTCAGCTGGCGCGGCGCCCGCTGCCAGAAGAGGGACCATCGATGTCGCACAAAGCGCCACATGGTGGCGGGCTCAGCGCGGCGCCGGGACCGCTTCCAGGATACCGTCGATGATGGCGTGCGCCTCGTGGCGCGCCCGTTGGCCAGCCCCACCGACCACGATCCGGTGAGCGAGCAGCGGGCCGGCGAGCGCCTTGACGTCGTCCGGCAACACGAAGTCGCGACCTGCCATAAAGGCGCGCCCCCGGGCCACCGCCGCGAACAACAGGGAGCCGCGGGGGGAGCCACCGAGCATTACGTCGGCATGCTCACGGGTGCTCTGCACGATGGCGAGCAGGTAGTCGGCGACCGAATCCGAGATCTCCACCCGGTCGACGAGCGCCTGGACGGCACGCAGACGCGGCGGGGGCAGCAAGGCCGGGAGCGCCGCCAGGTTGCGCTCCGGCTCGGCCGGGGCGAGTAGCAAGGCCCGCTCCACGTCGCGACCTGGGTAGCCGAGGGAGAGGCCGACCGCGAACCGATCGAGCTGGCTCTCCGGCAGCGGGTAGGCGCCGTGGTGCTCCACCGGATTCTGGGTGGCGATCACCACGAAGGGATCCGGCAGGCGATAGGTCTGGTCATCCACCGTCACCGAGGCCTCCGCCATCGCCTCGAGTGTAGCGGACTGGGTTTTGGGGGAGGCCCGATTGATTTCGTCGAGCAGCACGACCTGGGCGAACAGCGGTCCGGCCTTGAAGACCAGGGCGCCGCTGTCCGGGTCGAGGATCTGCACGCCGATCACGTCGCTGGGCAGCATGTCGGCGGTGAACTGCACGCGCGAAAATGAATCGCCCAGGATACGCGCCACCGCCCGGGCCAAGGTGGTCTTGCCCACCCCAGGGACGTCCTCGAGCAGGATGTGGCCCCGACCGAGGATCGCGGCCAGCACCAAGCGAATTGCCCCGGGGTGACCGCGCAACACCGACGCCACGGCCTCGACCGCCTCGGCGACGGCGGCGCGCCCCTGTTCGGCGGTGAGGAGGACGCTCGGCGAGCCCTCCGCGGCATCGTGGAGGAAGGACTCTTGCGACATCTCTGTGGCGACCGACATGATCAGGATACACCCTTTGCCCGCGGATCCATGGGAAAATGGCTCCGGCCCCGGTCTCTATTCCCTACATTAAATAGCGACGTCGCCATGGGCAACGGACACCCAGCCGGCGCCGGGTCAAATCTCGTCGGTACAGTCGGGATCGAAGTAGGTGAGGTACTCCGTCTCGCAGTACTCGATGCTCTCCCCGCACGGCCACCAGCCAGGCGGGTCCTCCGCCAGCGTGATGTATCGCCAAGTCGTCATCACCCAGCCGCAATCGCACCCCTCGCAGTCGACGTCGATCTCGCGCTGGAGAAGGACATCGAGCACGCTGTTGTGCCGGCACTGATATTCCCGCGTCGGCCGGGGGTACGTGCGGGGCGCGAGCGGGGGTTGGCTCTCGACGTCGAAGTCCCAGGTCGCGCAATCGGTGAAATCAACGCCGCACAACGCCGACAGCATCAGGGGATCGATTCTCACATCGATGCGGTCCACGGTGATGTGCTCGGTGTTGTAGTAGAGTGTCTCGGCCGCCAGCTCACGCTTGCAGGCCAGATCGAGCTCGGCGAGCTCCGGGTCGTCGATGTCGATCGAGACCGATCCGAGCGCGCCGATGGAGGGGTCGTAATAGCTCGAGCTCGCCTCCCAGTAACGAAAGAAGGCGGTGAACGCATCGCCGGTCTCCCGGTAGAAGACGCCCGCCTCCTCCAGGCTGAGCTCCTCGAGGGCGGCGTCCAGATCCAGGACCGCCACCACCTGCCCCTCGTCGATGCCGAGCACTCGATCCGAGCCCCCGCCATCGAGCACCGGCGGGGCAAAGGCGCCGTCCCGGTCCAGGTCTTCGTAGACCACCAACCGCGGGCGAAAGGACGGGTACTCGTCGCCCCAGGAGACCAGCTCGATCTCCTCGAGTGGGTCGAGCTCGGCGAGGTCCGCGTCGGGCGGGAGCTCCAGCGGCATCTGCACGGTCACCTCGGTCACCTCGGCCCCCCCAACCGCGCCGTCGGCGGTCACGACCATCCCCTGGCTCAGGGTCCAAACCACCGCGTATCGGATCGGCGCGGTGACCGTGATCTCCGGCGCCCGCTCAATCAACACCTCCACCAGCCCGGGGGCCGGCTCAACCGGGTCGAGGGCACACGCCGGGCAGACCAGGAGGCCGGCTAGCAGAAGATCTCTCACAGGAAGACCTCCACTTCGAGGACGACCAGCGGGTCGTGGCTGAATCGCCGGGGGTCGAGGTCCACCGCCGAATCGAGGGCCTGGACCAGCTTATTGGTGAACAAAGCCCGCAGCCGATGGGGCAAATCGAGCCACGGGCGGATCTCCACGCCGGTGCGGTAGAAGGTGTTGTAGACCACCCCCGGCGCTCGCCCGCCGCGCGGCAGGTACACCACCCGGCCGCGCTCGCGGGGATCCGTCAGAATTTGTATCCAGAGCTCCGTCTCGAGCAGCAACGCCCCCCCGGGGATGATGTCGGCCCGCCCCTCCACCATGAGCGTGTGGGACCACTGGTCGTAGAGCTTGGAGACCGCGAACATCTCGAAGCTATTGGTGACGTAGGCGTCCTCCCGATCCGGCACGTTCGGCACGGTCAACATGCCGCCAATATTCCTATTCGGTCCAAAGCCCTGCTGGTAAAACCGCGCCTGGTAGCCGACGTGAAGCTGCAAAAAGCCGAGGTCCCGCTCGAGGTAATCCACCCGCACCATCGCCGCCGCCTTGGGGTTGGTCCGCAGGCGCAGCGCCACCTCCGCCGCTAGCCGCACGGTCGGCAACGGCTCCCACTGCCCCGCTAGACCTACGATGTGGGCTCCTTTGTCGAAGGTCTCCACGTCCGGGGTCAAGCCCTCGAGGAGCACCAGGTCACCCACGAACCGCTCGGTCACCTCGCCGCGCAGCCAAGCCGCCCAATAGAGCTCGAGGGCACCGTCCAGAGCGCTCAGGGACTGCACCCAGAGGTCGTCGTTGTACCAGAACACCCGCCCGGCAAAGATGGTTTGGAAGCGGAAGCCGGCCCAGGTCAGGCTGCCGCCATAGCCCTCGAGCGGGATCTCCTCGAGGAGCAAGCCGATGCCGACCGTGGTCAGGTCGAGGTCGTGAACGAGCAAGTCGAGCCGAAGCGCCTCGCCCCGCCAGACAGCGAGCTGGCGCTGCAAATGGATCGCGACGCCGGGCAACACCTCGCTCGACACCCGGTAACCATCGCTGGCGCTGGGGTTGAGCAGGGTGACGTTCAGGTTGAGGTCGAGCCCCTCGAAGGGGCGCAGGGCCGTGAAGGTGTCGAGTACGAAGTAGCCGTGGAAGCGGGTGCGCGCCGCGTCGGAGACCGGGATCTGACCGCTGACCGTGCTGTCGGCAGCCACCGCGAACCACACGTAGCCGCGGCCGAGCCGTGTCTCCTGGCCCGGCGCCTCGAGCTGCTCGAAGAGGTTGCGGTTGATCAGCTTGCGGGGCAGCAGGGTCCAGGCGTCCCGGCCGTCGTCGTAGACCTGCGCGCTGGCCGGCACCGCCGCAAGGAGGGCAGATATCTGAGCGGCCACAACCAGACCGACCCGAGGGGTGACCAGCATTCTCTGGCCAGCCTACCACGTCCTCGGCCCGGCACCTTCGAGACTCAACCTCGAACTCCTGGTAAGGTCCCAGCCATGGCGCCGCCGACCCTGCACATCATCGACGGCAGCGGCTATATCTTCCGCGCCTTCTACGCCATCCGACCGCTCTCCACCCGGGACGGCACGCCGACCAACGCCGTGGTCGGCTTCGCCCGCATGCTGGGCAAGCTCCTGCGCGACACCCAACCGGAGCTGTTCGGTATCGCCTTTGACCCCAAGGGCAAGACCTTCCGACACGAGCGGTTCCCGGAATACAAACAGAACCGCGAGGCGCCGCCCGAGGAGCTGGTGCCGCAGTTCGGTCTGATCCGCGAGCTGGTGGAGGCGATGGACATCCCGGTGCTCGAGGTCCCTGGCTTCGAGGCCGACGACGTGCTCGCCACCCTCACCGCCCAGGCGCGCGCCCGTGGCTTGAATGTCGTGGTGGTGAGCGCCGACAAGGACCTCACCCAGTTGGTGGGCGACGGCGTCAGGATGTACGACCCCATGAAGGACCGACTCCTCGACCCGGCGGCGGTGCGAGAGAAGTACGGCGTCTTCCCCGAGCACATCGCCGACATGCTCGCCCTGGCCGGCGACTCCAGCGACAACATCCCAGGGGTGCCGAAGGTCGGGCCCAAGAGCGCGGTCAAGCTGATCGATGCCTTCGGGGACGTGGAGCAGGTCATCGCCGGCCTCACCGAGATGCAGGCCCAGGAGAAAAAGCTCAAGGCCTTTGAGCGCTCGGTCCTCGAGCACGTCAAAGAGGCCCGGCT
>JAUUZB010000943.1 GCA_030590185.1 Deltaproteobacteria bacterium | reverse complement strand
TCGAAGTTGGTCTTTTCGGCGAGTAGGGTCTGGTGCTCCGCCTCGTGCTGCTCGGCTAGGGCGGCGCTCTCGCCGGCAAACTGCTCCTCGAGCGCTTGCTTCTCGCCGGCGAAGGTATCCTGCATCGCCTGACGTTCGGCGTTGAACTGATCCGTGAGGCTCTCGAGCTCGGCCGCCGCTTGGCCCTGACTGGCTTCGAGCTCCGCCTGACCCTCGGCGAGCTGGCCCTCGAGCTCCATCTGTCGGTTGGTCGACTCGTCGGAGAGCTGGGCGATTTGGGTCGAGAGGGTGTCGATGGTCTCGTCCCGCTCGGCCATCGTCTCGCGCTGGGTCTCGAGGGTGCCCTTGAGCTTCTCGATCGCCTCGTTGCGCACCGCGATGTCGTGCTCGAGGGCATCCTTGGTGGCGGTGAGCTCCTGGCGGCTGTCCTCGAGCTCGGCGGCGAGCTCTGAGACACGGGTATCGAGCTCGGCGATGGAGGCTTCCCGCTCGGCGATGATGCCGCTCAGGTTGGTGTTGTCCTCCTGGTGGCTCTGACGCTCCTGCTCGAGCTCGGCGGTGAGGGCCTCGGCGTGGGCAGTGAGCTGGGCGATCGCCTGGTCCCGCTCGGCGACCGCTCCCTCGAGCTGGGCGCGCACCTGGGTGTCCTCGGCCTCCTTCTGTTGGAAGGCCTCGGCGACCTGCTGCCCGTAAGCCGCGAACTCCTCCTTTTTCTCCTCGAGGAAGGCCTCGAGCCCGGCGAGCTTCTTCTCGAGCCCGTGGATGTGCTCGGTGAGCTCTTCGCCCTTGGAGTGGTTCTCATCCGCCCGGCCGGTTTCGCCCTTCCACTGGCCCTCGAGAGCGTCCATCTCGCCGTCGCGAACGTCCCAGGCCTGCTTGAACTTGCCGATCTGGGATTCGGCGCGCTTCAGCTTCTCCCGAAAGTAGGCGACCTTCTCCTCGAGGCCGCCGCGCGACGAGGGCAGCGGTGAGCTGTCCGGTACGAACAGGGTGTCGAACTGGGTGCGGCCAGTGTACCTACCGCCTGCCCGAGGTGACCCGGGCTTGCGTCTCACCGGGGGCGGCTGGCGCGGAGGCGGGCCGCCGGGAGGGCCGCCGGGAGGACCAGGGGGGGGGGGGGGCGGGGCCTGGCCCCCCGGTTGAGGCGGCGGGGCGGCGGCAGCGGCGGGTTGCGACGGCGTGCCGGGCTGGGCAGCTGGCTGCTGGGCAGGCGGTTGCGCGGCAGGTTGTTGAGCCGGCGCGGCTGCCGGATCGGCTGGCGCCTGCGGTTCGTCCGCCGGTGCGCCCAGTCCATCCAATGCAGCGTCTAAACCGTCCAGGTCCAGGGAGTCGCCTCCCATATCATCTCCCGATGAGAACTACGGAATCTCGTTGCGCAGGGCAGGGGATATGACTAGCAGACCCCTACCAGCACTCGATCGAGAGTCTATCAATACCCGGGTTCCAGTCAACAAACCCACCCGCAGACCACCGCAGCGCTCAATTGTTGAAGCTCTGCCAGCCGCGCTCGTAGTAGCGCACCAACACTGGCCGATCGTAGCGGTTGATCTCGGTGGGCCGTCGCTGGAGATCCGCCGGAAAGAGAAACAGGCTCGGCATGACCTCGGCGGTCAGGAACCGTCCTTCGATTCGCGGCCTCAACCGCCCCACCTCGATCGCCCGCCGGCTAGCGAGCACGAACCCCCACTCGCCAAAGCTCGGCACGTTGACGTGGTAGGGGTGGGCTGAGAAGCGCCGGCCTGGCACCTGGCCCTCGCTCGCCTCGATGGTGTTGACGATGCACCAGAAGGCCTCCGGTGCGTAGAAGGGGCTGGCGGCCTGGGTCACGAAGGCGCCATGCTCGGCAAGGTGGCGATCGAGCAGGAGGTAGAAACTACGCGAGTAGAGCCTTGCTAGGGCCGCGCTGGACGGGTCGGGCAGATCGATGATGATCACATCCCAAACGCCGGCCTCCTCTTCGAGGAACTTGGCCGCGTCGGCGGCGATCAGGCGCAGACGCTCGTCGCGCAGGGCCCCGTTGTTGAGCCGCGCCAGCATCGGAAACTCGGTGAACAGGCGGGGGACCTCGGGATCGAGGTCGACTAGATCGACCTGCTCGACGCCGGGGTGGGCGAGCACTTCGCGGGCCGCCATGCCGTCGCCACCGCCCAGGATCAGCACCCGCTGGGCCCCGGGCACCGCGGCCATCGCCGGGTGGACGAGGGATTCGTGGTAGCGAGCCTCGTCGACGCTGGAGAGTTGTAGGTGGCCGTTCAAGTAGAGCCGGATGTCATCACGCCAGCGAGTGACCACGATGCGCTGGTAGGGGGTATCCCGGGCCAGCAGGATCTCGTCCTGGTAGAGAGCGTCCTCGGCCAAGTTCGTGAGTCCACCGGCGGTGACCACCCCCGCCGTGAGACCGACCGCCGCCACCAGCGCCGCCGCGCGCAGCACCAGGCGGTGACGGATCTCATTGGCCATCACCCACAGGGCCAGGCCCGCGACCGCCACGTTGAGCAAGCCGAACAAGAAGCCGCTGCGCACCAGGCCCAAAAAAGGCAGCATCACCAGGGGAAACAGCTGGCTGGCGAGCAACCCTCCGGTGTAGTCGATGGCGAGAACGCTCGAGATGGCGCTGGTCAAGGCCTGGCGTTCCTTGAGAATCCGGATCACCAGGGGGATCTCGAGCCCGACCAGGGCCCCCACCACCAAGGAGGTCAGGATCAATACTGGCAGGTAGTGCCCGAGGAAGGTGAAGGCATAAAAGAGCAGCAACCCGGCGCTGCCCCCGATGACCCCCACCGCGATCTCCACCCCCACGAACACGCTCAGGGCGTCCCGCCGCACGTAACGCGACAAAAAGGAGCCCACCCCCATGGCGAACATGAACAGCCCGATCACCAGGGAAAAATGGGTGACCGAGCTGCCGACCAGATAACTGGAAAAGGCGCCGGCGATCAGCTCATAGGTGAGCCCACAGATCGCCACCACGAACACAGACGCCAGGAGCAGCGCCTGTCGGCCCGTTGGCGCGTTGCGGTCATCGGATGACGCAGAGGCGTCAACTGGGGCAGAGGACACGGGCTCTAGATAATTGCGGCGGCGATGATGATCGACAGGGCGATCATGATCGAGCCGATGATGATGCC
>JAUUZB010000885.1 GCA_030590185.1 Deltaproteobacteria bacterium | reverse complement strand
GCCCGCGAGATCGGTTTCGCGGACAACGGTCAACTGTGGCGCTCCCGCTACGACATGACCCCGGAGGCCTTCGAGGCCGAGGCGGAGCGTTTGTGGCAGCAAGTCCGGCCGCTCTACGAAGCGCTCCATTGCTACGTGCGCCGCCGCCTCGCCGATCACTACGGGGCGGACAAGGTGCCGCGGGATGGCCCGATCCCGGCGCACCTGCTCGGCAACAACTGGGCCCAGGAGTGGATCAACATCTACCCGCTGGTGGAGCCGTACCCAGGGGAGGCCTCCCTCGACGTTACCGCCACCCTCAAAGCTCAGAAGTGGAGCGCCAAGCGCATGGTCGAGACCGGCGAGGCCTTCTTCACCTCCCTCGGCATGCGCTCCCTGCCGGCATCCTTTTGGGAACGCTCGATGATCACCCAGCCGAGAGATCGCGACGTGGTCTGCCACGCCAGCGCCTGGGATGTGGGCGGCACCGATGATGTGCGGATCAAGATGTGCACGGAGCCGACTGAAGAGGATCTCAACACTGTCCACCACGAGCTCGGTCACATTTACTATTATCTTCACTATACCAACATGCCGGCGCTGTTCAAACGCGGCGCCCATGATGGTTTCCACGAGGGGATCGGCGACACCCTGATCCTGTCGATGACCCCGGGGTATCTCGAGGAAATCGGTCTGCTCGACGCGGTGGCGACCAACCCCAAGGCGGAGATCAACATCCTGCTCAAGCGCGCCCTCGATCAGATCGCCTTCTTGCCCTTTGGGAAGTTGATCGACCAGTGGCGCTGGGAGGTCTATGACGGGCGTACGCCGCCGGGGCAATACAACGCCGCCTGGTGGCGTCTGCGCGAGAAATATCAGGGCATCCGGCCGCCGGTGCCGCGCTCCGAGGCCGACTTCGATCCCGGCGCCAAGTACCACATCCCGGCGAACACACCCTACGCGCGGTATTTCCTGGCTGGAATATTGAAGTTCCAGTTCCACCGGGCGCTGTGCAGCGCTTCGGGTCACGACGGCCCACTGCACACCTGCTCGATCTACGGGAGCAAGGATGCGGGCGCCAAGCTATCTTCCATGTTGGCCCTTGGACAGTCGCGGCCCTGGCCTGAGGCCTTGAACCGGTTGTCGGGTGAGGAGCAGATGGATGCCAGCGCGGTGCTGGAGTACTTCGAGCCGCTCGAGCGATTCCTGCGCGAGGCGAACGAGGGTGAGAAGTGCGGGTGGTGAGCAACGACGGGAGACTCTAATGTTGCGGAAGGCTCTTTGGCGAGGGGGACTCGGGGTCGCGGGCCTGTGCGTGGTGCTCAGTGGGTGCGGGGGGGGCACGGAGGGCACGGGCGGGAGCGGGGGTGAGGGGACTGCTGGGGGCAGCGGCGGGATCGGGGGGAGCGGCGGTACCGGCGGCGGGATCGGTGGCAGTGGTGGCGGCGGTATTGGTGGCGGCGGCGGCGGGATCGGCGGTAGTGGCGGCACGGGCGGCGGTGGCGGCATCGGCGGCGGCGGCGGCGGTACCGGAGGCGACCCCTGCGCGGGGGATCCGGGGCCGGTGGTCACCAGCCCGCCGGGGCACGCGGTCGACCTCGCGGCGCCGATCGCCTACGCCTTGAGCTTCGACCAGTCGGTCAACATCGTGTCTAATGACCTTAGCTTTGACCGGTTCGCTGGCACCGGAGATCCAGGCCCGGTGATCCTCTCCGGGTCGGGCAGCGCCTACACGATCACCTTCAGCGATCCGAGCGCCTGGCGCCACGACGACGCCTACGACCTGACCATCGCGGCGGGCGTCACCAACCTGGCGTGCGGCGCTACCATGTCGGCCGATTTCGTGGTGCGGGTCACGGTCCATGACCCGTGCTGGGGTGAGCCCGGGCCGGTGGTGATCAGCGCCACCGACCTCGACGCCACCCTACCGGCACCGGCGGCGTATGCCCTCGCCTTTGCTCAGGAGGTGAACATCGACATCCTCGATCTCAATCTCCAGGCCAATGCCGCGACCGGCACGCCGGGTGGCGTGGCCCTCGCTGGTACCGGTGCCGACTACGACGTTACCTTCACCGACCCGGGCGGCTGGGTCCACGGCGACGTCTATGATCTGATCATCGGCGCCACGGTCACCAGCCTGAGCTGCAACGCGCCCATGTCGGCCGACTTCGTGGTCGAGGTCACGGCGATCGATCCCTGCGCGACGGATCCCGGCCCGGTGGTCACCAGCCCGCTCGCCCACGCCGGTTTCATCGCCAACCCGGTGCCCTACACCCTCACCTTTGATCGAGCGGTCAACCTCGGGGCCGGCAACCTCTCGTTGGTGGCAAACGTCGCCACCGGCACGCCGGGCAACCTGCTGCTCTCGGGCAGCGGCGCCGCCTACGCCATCAACTTCGATCCGGCGGGCTGGAACGACGGTGACACCTACGACCTGATCATCGACACCGGGGTGACCAACGTGGACTGCGCGGCGCCCCTGCCCACGGCGGTGGTCGTGACGATCAGCGCGACCGCCATCGATCCCTGCGCCGGGGATCCAGGCCCGACGATCACCAGCGGCGTCAGTCACAGCCTCGACCTGGATGATCCCCAACCGTACCTCCTCACCTTCGACGAACCCGTATCGCTCGACGCGGCAGATCTCTCGGTCACGCTCAACAGCGGCAACGGCACGCCCGGTTCGCTGTCGGTCACCGGCGGACCCACCGCCTTCGCCATCAGGTTCACCGACCCGAGCGGCTGGGTCCACGCCGACCTCTACGACCTGGTGGTGAACACCTCGGTCACCAACACCGCCTGTGGCGCACCCCTGGCCACGGCCCACACCGTGGGGGTCACCGTCTTTGATGCCTGTGCCGTCGACCCCGGACCGACCGTGATCGGTACCCCGGTCCACGTCGCCAACGCCACCGCACCGCTCAACTACACCCTGCGCTTTGACGAAGCGGTCGACCTCAATCCGTTCGCGGTCACCTTCGCCATCGGCTCCGGAAGCGGCATCCCCGGGCCACTCTCCATCACCGGCGGGCCTGAGGTGTTCAGCGTGCACTTCGCGAACACCAGCGGGTGGGTCGACGGCGATCTCTACTGGTTGACCATCCCCGGCAGCGTGACCAACCTGGCATGCGGCGCGCCCATGGGGGGATCGTTCGTTGTCGACGTCTCGGTGGTCGCCCCCTGCGACAACGATCCGGGCCCAGTGCTGAGCAGCCCGACCAGCGACGAGGCATTCATCGGCTCACCCGGCCCCTACCGCCTGCGCTTCGTGGAGCCGGTGTCGCTCGCCGCCAG
>JAUUZB010000385.1 GCA_030590185.1 Deltaproteobacteria bacterium | reverse complement strand
GCAGGACGCATTATTGATCCGGGCATGAATCGTATGGGCACCGTCGGTCAAGTCCACCCGCACCGTGGTCATCGAATCCCCAGCGGCCGGCGTGAAGGCCGTGGGCAGCCCGGTATCCACGGTCACGTTGCCGGTCGTGCCCGAGAGCACCCCGATGAGACTCAATGAAACGTCGTACTGGAGGCCTGGCGCCACCAGATCCGCGTCCATGGTGATCACCTCAGCCGGGAACGGAGCGGTGATCACAATCGACGGCTCGAGCTCATACGTCTCAAACGTCGCGGTCGACGCATCACTCAGGTTACCGGCCAGATCCACCACCCGGTACTCGAGCTCATTCGTCCCAAACGGCAAATCAACATCTGCCAGCGCAAACGTGCCGCCGCTCACCGCGCCGACCCAACGGCACAGCTCCACCCGACAAAGCTGCTGCACGACCATCCCAGCGTCGGCGCAGTCCTCGTCGGCCACACAGGCCGCCGGAGAAGTCTCGACCCGACGGATCCAAACCTCGGACCCGTCCGCGCCCGTGGCGCTGCCCGCCGCAATGATCTGAATCCCCGCAGCGGTCGGATTCGTATCCGCGACACAGGCGTTGTCACTCGGCGAGTACAACGTCAGCACCGGCGGCAGGGAATCAACCCAGAAATGATTGACCAAGCTCACCCCACGCGTACCCGCCGTCCCCTCGACCACCGCCACGGCCTGAACGTCATAGGCCCCCGCGCTCACGCTCTCCGGAACCAACAACGCGTCATACCGAAACCGCGTCCCGAGCGGATCAGCCGACTCCGTCACCGTCGCGCCCGAGATATCCACCAGCTCGAAATCACCGCTGGCCGCCGGGTCCGGGTCGAGGAAATAGATCTGAACCGTGGGGCTGTCGTCGCAGTCAGTTGCGACATCAATGATCGCCTGCATCCCATCAAACGGATCCACGAAGTCACGATCATCCGCCCGCAGCAACGTCGAGCCGTCCGGCGGATTAATCTGCACCAAACACCGCCCGGTACTAACCGTAACCGTCGCACTCGACGGAGAACCGGTCCCATCGTTGCCCGCAGCATCCGTCCCCGGAGTAGCGGTGAGCTTGTTGGCTCCCTCACCGAGCGCGACCTCAACGAAGACCACATGCCCAGCCGCATCAACCTGAGCCACCAAGGCCCGGCCCTCATCCACCGTCAACGCAACGTGATCACCGGCGTCGATACCAAAACAATCGAGCTCCACGTCGATCTCAAAGGGGTCGAACGGATCAGCCGACACGTACGCTGCGGGCTCACTGGTCAACACATCCCCATCGTGGGGGTTGTTAAAGACGCAGACGTTCTGCGCCACGGTCACCGTGATCTCGTCACAGTCAACACCGCTGCAAGGAGCATCCAAGAGGACGTCCTCCAACGCCACCCGCAAGGTCACCCCACCCTCCGGAATCGTGTAGCCGCTGAAGGTCACCGAGCCCTCGCTGGTGGTGCCCACGGCCTGCACCGTGCCGGTGGTCGGGATCGGCACCCCGGAGCTGTCGGTGGTCTGGCTGTCGGTGAGGATGACCGTGGTCCCGTCCGGGATCGACCAGGTCTCGGCCCGGACGTTCACCTGGATGCCCTCTTCGGTGGGGTTGTAGTCGTCGTTGGACGACAGGGTGGCGCCATCTTCGGGGAAGGCGAAGGAGATCTGGGTTTCCCCCGGATCGACCGTCCCGCTGCAACCGCCGCACCCGGCGAGCCAGCTCGCGGTGACCAATGAGGCGATGAGCGCCAGGCCCATTCTGTTCGTCAGTAGGTACATTGCTACATCCCTCCAGAAGAAGAGTCCGTGGCGGGCTCAGGCCCGTCACCCCCCGGCTGGGGCACCAGCAATTGGCGTCCCAGCAAATCGTTCACAAAACGCGTCGTGTCGGCGGTGGCCACCTCCGGGGTGGTGGCGAATTCGGCCGCGATCGTCCCGGCGACCCGTTCGATCGTCGTGGCCGTCTCCAACAGCTCCCAGATGCGGCTGCCGGTGCCGTTCAAGCTCAACATCCGGCTGCCGAGCAGAATGAAGGCGGTGCCGTCCAGGGTGCGGCAAGCGACCCCGGGGCTCCAGCGATAGGTGGTCTCGGTGGCGTCATTCATTCGCCGTTGGCTCCTCTTCGCCCAGCTCTTTCTCGTCGTAGGACTCACCGTCGAAACGCACCAGCTTCGGCGTCTCGTCGATGGTCGTCTTGATCACGACCGGGCGGGACCAGAGCACCTGGAGGTTGCTCAAGGTGTCGCGCATGTAATCCAGCCGCAGGTCGACCCCCTCGTGGAAGTGCTCGAGGAGCAGCTCGCCCCGGTTCTCGAAGTTGCCGTCCACCACCGCGATCATCGGCTGACCGAAATTGGTGAGCTGGTGCAGGAATTGTTGTTTGACCACAGCAAAGTCCCGCGATGCTATTTCCCAATTCTCGGTTTTCTCGTTGAATGCGTAGTTGAACATCTTTTGCTCACGGGCGAAGTCGGCCGTGAGGAACTCGTCGATAAAGGTAACGTCATTGTAGTGACGCCGCACCTCAAAGATTTTCTCGCGCCCCTTGCCCGCCTGGGTGTCCCAGTTGCGGCGGGCGGCCAGGTCGTCGCACTCCTCCCACTCCTTACCGAAGCGCCCCCGGTCCCAGCGATCCTCAATGTCGCGGAAGAGCTCGAGGCCGAGCTTGTAGGGATTGATCGAGCCGGGCTGCATGCCCATGGTGCCGGCGTGACGGTCGGCGTAGTCGATGACCTCGGAGTCCTCAAGCGCCTTTTGGGTCATGATGGTGGTGTGCCAGTAGCTGGCCCAACCCTCGTTCATGATTTTGGTCTGGCCCTGGGGCGAGAAGTAGTAGCCCTCATCCCGTAGCATCGAGAGAATGTCGCGCTCCCAGTTCTCGAGGGGGGCGTGCTCGAGCAAAAAGAGCAGGATGTCCCGCTCCGGCCGGTCCGGGAAACGACGCTCCCGCTCGCGCTCCTTTTGCATGCGATCTTTTTGGTCATCGAGGTACTGCTTGGGGTTGATGTAGCTCCGCATGTACCCGCGCTCGGTCTTGAGCTGCGGGACGTCCTCAACGTTGAGATCGCGCTCTGGCTTGTCCTGGGGGCCATCGTCCGAGCGGCGCTTGATAAACGGCGACTGACGATCGATCAGGTTCTCCAGGGAGAGACAGCGATCGATGAAGCCCTCCACCCTCTCGAGGCCATAGCGATCGATATACCAGCGAACCTTGGTGCCATGGTTCGCCATGGTGTCCATCATCTTGCGATTGGTGTGGGAGAAGGCGAAGTTGTTCTTGAAGAAGTCGACGTGGCCGTAGACGTGCGCCATGACCAGCTTTTGATCGACCAGGTCGTTGACCGTCATCAAGTACGCGTACGAGGGGTCGTTGTTGATGACCATCTCGTAGATCTTCGACAGGCCCCATTCGTAGCCCTTGGCCAGCCGGTCGTACTCCATCCCGAACTTCCAGTGGGGATACCGGGTGGGGAAGCCGCCGTACGCCGCGATCATGTTCATTTGATCGAAGTTGACGGTCTCGAAGATGGTGTCATAGAAATCGAGGCCGAAATCGAGGGCGTACTGCTCGATTTTGACTCGGATTGTTTCCAATTCGGGGGGTAGCAACATCGCAGGAAGAGTAGCCGCTCGGACGGGGGTTCGCAATCCGCCTCTATGGCAAGGCGCGGGTATCCCCTCCCCTACCCGTCGTGTCAAGCGCTGGCCTGCGCCCAACCTGCGGGGGCCGCCATGGGAGACGAGCCATGGCGGGCTGCGTCATCGACGGGAGCTAGATGTCGATCTGCGTCCCGATCCCCATCTGCAAGTAGATCTGCTCGTTGCTGTAGCGGCCGTTGGCGATGGGGTGCTTGATCAGGTCGAGTTGCAAGGGGTTGACCAGCAGGGTCTCGCTGTTCTGCACGTGCCGGGGCTTCCACCAGACGAAGCCCGCCGCAAAATCGATCCACAGCTTGAATGGCGCGCCTGTCCAGGCCTGAAATGGTAGATCGACGCGGCCGCCAAGGGTGCCGCCGAACTTGTCCAGGTCGGAGGAACCGCCGTTGGTGCGGCGGTACGGCACGGCGGACTGCTCCCAGAAGGTCCCGGCCCGCACCAGGAAAAAGTCTGGGATGATCACCACCTCACCGCCGAGGCGCAGGCTCCAGGTGTCCTTCCATTGGTTGTCCAGGACCACGTTGCCGATCTTCTGGCGCATATCCTCGATGCCGTAGGGGATCAGGGAGATATCGAGGGGGACGAAGGTGATCTGGTCGTTGCGGCTCCACTGCTCCCACACCGCCACGAACTCCACCTCGAACAGATCGCTCGGATCATCGTATTGGATCGCGAGCCGCACCACGGTGGGCATCTTGAGCGCCACCGCCAACTGGTCCCCCTCGACCTCCGCGAAGTCTGCGTAGAACTCGCTCATCTCCACCTCACCGGTGCCAATCGGGGTAGCGTCGTAGGGGAGCTGGACCGAGGCCGCCAACACGAGCCAAGGAAAGGGCCGCCCCGAGGCGGCGAGGATCGCGTTGGGGATCGGCTTGGCCGTCTCCACCTCGGCATGGACGGCGAGATCGTAGTCTGGGTTCTCCGGGTCGTCCGGTTCGTCGACGATCGGGGCGTTGACCACGAGGCGGGTGTCCATGGTCTGGTCGATCAGCATGAAGTTCACGCCGAACCGGATGTCGAACCAGGGCAGCTCATAGGCCGCCGCCATAGCGTAGTGGATCTGGAGGTTGTGACTCTCGAGCAGGGAGTAGCGCTGGCCCGCGGTGCAGTTGTATTGGCGAGGGCCGACCAGCTCACACGCCCCCTCCTGCTCGGACCAATTCGTGTCGGCGCGGGGCGGGCCGTAGACGGCAAACCCGACGGTGAGATCCTCGAGCCCGAGCGACGCGAAGTTGTAACTCGCGAATATCCCGGGGCTCGGCGGGAACGCCGACGTGGTGTTGGTGATCTCGTCGTAGGTGTACTCGCTGACCCCGAAGGTGTCGCCGGTGCGCTGGTAGGTCCGGTTGTCGAAGACGGCGTTGGCGTCGATGTTGAGCTGCAGACCGCGCAGGCCGGCGAGGGCCGCCGGGTTGGTGAAGATCGCCATCGGATCGTCTGGGTCGGCGTAGTTGGCGCCGCCGCGGCCGTAGTTGCTCGGCCCGCGCTCCAGGTTCCAGAAGCCCGCCGCCTCGGCACGGGCGCCCAGCCCGCAGGCGAGCAGCAGCGCGAACCGTTGACTTGCCAGCCGCATGCGACCATAGCGCGCCGAAAGATGGGTGGGGCGTTCCAGGACCAAATGCAGCGCCGCGTCGCCGTGGTGCGCGCCGTG
>JAUUZB010000150.1 GCA_030590185.1 Deltaproteobacteria bacterium | reverse complement strand
CTCAGTGGCTCCGAATGCGGCGATGGCGTGGTCGACGGCATGGAGATCTGCGACGGACCGATCCCGTTCGACTGCGCGACCTTCGCCGCGGGCTTTGGCACTGGCACCCCGTCCTGCCTGTCGAACTGCACGGCGAGCTTCAGCAGCTGCCAAACCAGCGACTACTGCGCGGTCTACGACCGCTACGACGACACCTACTGTGACCCCTGTCACCTGCTCGGTGGTTCCATGGATGTCGACTGCACCAACCTGTGCGGCGGCGGAAACCTCTGCGCCGATTATTTCAGTGCCTGGGGCGGTGGCTTCACCTGCGCCCTGGCCAGCATGGGAGGCGATTCGGATTGCACCACCTGCGGTAACGGCACCGCCGACACCGTCGAGGGCGAGTGGTGCGATGGCGGGGATCTCGCGGGCCTCAATTGCGCCGGCTTCGGTTTCTCCGGCGGCACCCTCACCTGCAACGGCGACTGCACGCCCAACTTCGACGCCTGCACCCACCACCCGGACTCGGTCTGCGGCGATGGCCTGGTGACCGGGCTCGAGCAGTGCGACGTGGCGGCCGCGATCTCGGCGAGCTGCGCCGACCTCCCCAACTTCGGGGTCGGCGCCCTCTCCTGCTCGTCGATCTGCACCTGGAATTTCTCGGGCTGCAGCGCGCCGGACTGGTGCGCCAACAACAGCTACTACAACGACGGGATGTGCGACCCCTGCGAGCAGCTCGGCGGCACCCCAGACCCCGACTGTGCCGCCCTGTGCGGAGGTGGCAACGCCTGCGGCGACTACTACAGCTGGAACGTCGCTGAGTTTGCCTGCGCGGCCGCCGGTTTGGGCAGCGATCCGGACTGCACCTGCGGCAACGGCGTGCGGGACGTGGCTAACATCGAGTACTGCGACGGTACCGACCTCGGCGGCGAGACCTGCAAGAACTTCGGCTTTGCGGGGGGCGCCCTAGCGTGCGACGCCGCTTGCGTGCCGGACTTCTCGGGGTGCCTGCGCTAGCGGGCCGACCCGTTTGAATTCGGTTGATCTTCCTAAACACCTCCCGAGGATGAGCCGTTTCCCCTGGTAGGCGAACGGATGAGCCCCAGCAAAGCTGGGGTAAGGGGTGTACACCATGATTCCCATCAATGAGCTTCAACAGGGTGTGTGCCAACTGGTCGGTATGGAGCGAGCTCGAGAGCTAGTGGCGGAGGCGGTCACGACCCTCGGCCTTCCCCTGAAGCCCGGTTATCCAAAATCCGAGTTCCGGCAGATCTGTGGTCAGCTCAAGCAGCAGGGTGGGATGATCAGCGTGGTGGTATCCGCCGTCGCCGTGCAGCTGATTATGTCCGGGTCGAGCGTGGGCTGACTCGGACCCAATCTTTTTCGAATTCCTTGACCGGACACCGTTTGACTCACGGCGTGAGAGCGACAACCAACTCCTCGAGGCCTTCGTCGTCGCGGAGCTCTAAACTCTCAACGTCTCGTTCCTTGCGGAACCAGGTGAGCTGCCGCTTGGCGTAGTGCCAGGTGCTGATTGCGATGCGCTCGGCCAAGCCCTGGCGCGACTCCTCGCCGCGGACCACCGCGCAGGCCTCGCGGTAGCCGACCGATCGCAGGGGGCGACAGTCGGGGGTCACCCCGGCGGCGAGCAGAGCCTCGACCTCATCGAGCAGGCCGGCCTCGAGCATCGCCCGACTGCGCGTCGCGATCCTCTCGCGTAGCTGATCGCGTCCCCTGAGGAGCAGCACCACCCGCATGGGGACCAGCTCACGGGTGAAGCCGTGTCGGGCACGCAAGGCGCTGGCCGGCTCCCCGGTCAGCTCCAGGATCTCCAGGGCGCGGATCACTTGCACCCGGTTGTGGGGATCGATGACGGCGGCGCTCTGCGGGTCCTCCGCCCGGAGGCGTGCAAAGAGGCTCCCCGGGGCGGCCGCCTCACTCTGCTCGAGGGACTCCCGCAGGGCGGGATCCGCCGGTGGCACGTCGACCAATCCGAACCGCAGGGCGCGCAGGTACAGGCCGGTGCCGCCGCACAGAATCGGCCGACCACCCCGATTCACGATCTGCGCGATGGTGGCCTCGGCCAGATCCACGTACCTCGCCGCATCGAACGGCTCATCCCAGTCGACCACATCGACCAGGTGGTGCGGCGCCCGGGCCTGCTCCTCCGCCGTGGGCTTGGCCGCGCCGACGTCGAAGCCACGGTATACCTGCACCGAGTCGCAGCCGACGATCTCGCCGGCGCAGCGCTCGGCCACCGCGATTGCCAGAGCGGTTTTTCCGGAGGCGGTGGCGCCGACGATGGCGAGCAGGGGATCGATGTTCGAAGGCACGGTTCGGCATTGTCGCGTAAAGCCGGGGAACAAAAAAGGCGATCGCGCTGCGGTTAGCGGAGTGGTCCTTGCGCGTCGGGGGACTTACGGGTGATACGAATCGAGCAGCAGCCGACGACCCGAGACGAGACGATCAATAGACGCACCACGAGAGCCCCGCCCGTCGGCACCGCTTGCGCGACCCTGACCGTGGTGGCCGCGTTGGCGTTCGCTTGGGACGTGGTCAGTCGCACCACCCCGCCCACGGCGCCGGAGGTGATCGCGGGCAGCGGTTTCCGCGCCGAGCGTGGTAGGCACCGCATCGTCAGCCTGCGCGGTGAGCCGTACGCCATCGGTCTTCATCGCGCCCGGCTGCTCGCGGACCTCGACGAGCGCATGGCATCGGGGCACGAGCCTGCCGAGCCGCGGGATCCAGACCTCGACGGGCGGCTGTCACCCGCCGAGCGCCTGGAGCTGCTCGGCGTTTGCCACGGCAACGCCAACCGGCTCGGCCGCAGGGAGACCAGGGCTCCCAACTGCGACTACGTCGGGACCGTTGCCGGCCAGGTCACTCCGCAACCCGGGGAACGCCGCGCCGCGGCCGGGCCAATCTTCGCGGTGGGCGGCGATCGCGGTGCCGGTGGACACGCCTTCCTCGCGCACAGCCTCGACCTGCCGAATCCGGTGGGCCCGGGGCAACGTCCCGTGCTCGCGGTGGTCGAGCCGCGCGCCGGCTACGCCTTCGTTTCCGTCTCACCGACCGGGCTCATCGGCGTCGTCTCCGGCATCAACGTCCACGGACTGGCGATTGTGGTCAGCCCGAGCGGATCACCGGACCGGCGCGGCCGAGGGCTGCCCCCACCGGTGATCGCCCGCCGCATCCTGGAGTCGGCGCGCAACGTCGACGAGGCAGTGACCGCGTTGACCGAGGCAGATCTCTCGGGATCCTGGCTGGCCGCGGTCGCGGATCGCTCCGGACGCGCCGCCCTCCTACGGTTGAGCCCCTCGGCCCGTAGCAAGAGCGAGGGTGGTCTACTGGGCGCCAACGCCGGGCCTGGGGTGCCGGACGCGATCGAGCCCGAGTACCGGCGCCTGTCGCCAGCGGTGCAGCGCCAACGCCGGCTGCGCCAGGTGTTCGGGGCATTCGGTCCAGAGGCCAAGGTCGGCCCGGGCGATCTGGTGACCTTGTTGCGGGACCGGCGCGCCGCTGACGGGCGCACCCTGCCCCTCGGCCATGCCCATGCCCTCGACGCCCTTCACGCCGCCCACGCGATCGTGATCGATCCAACGGCCGGTCGCCTGTGGCTCTCCACTGGGCCGCACACCCTAGGCGAGTTCCTGGCCTACGACGTCGCGGGCCTACTCGCCGCGGATCGGCCCGAGGAGCTCGAGCGGGCCTACGTGGTGGAGGCGAGCCTGCCCGCCGATCCCCTGCGCGCCTATGCCGCACAGCTATTCGATGCACGCCAGGCGTGGGCCGACACGCGCGCCGCCCTGGAGAGGGGCGACCTCACCGCCGCCGAGGAGCACCTGACCCGCACCGCACCCCTGGCCGATCACCCGATCTCCTTGCACCTGCGCGGCCTGCTGGCGCGGGCCCGGGGCGAGCCCCGCTGGGCTTTGGATTTCTTTGCCCAGGCGCTGCGGGCGCCCGCCGAGGACCCGGACCAGGCCACCCTCATTCGCGACGACATGGCCGAGCCCTGAAGCTACGCTCAACGGGGCTCGGCGCGGTTCAGCGCGGGTCGAGAGAGGGGTCGAGGGCCGCTAGCTGCTGCTCCACCTGTTCGGCCCAACCACGGTTGGCCAGTGGACTCGCTGGACTCGGATGCAGGACCCTACCGATCCGCACGGGGCTCTCGGCCAGGGCAACCCGGGCGCGGGCCTCGGCAAAGGCGCCGATGCCGATCACCCACTCGGCTCGGTGGTAGGCCACCAATCGCCGCAGGGCGAGATCACAGGCGGCGAATAACGGCTCTCGCTCGCGGGCCGGCAGTTTGTCCGGCGTGCGGTTGCGGCCGCTCTCCTCCATGAACGACAGCGGGCAATAGTTGACGACCACAAAGCGATCAAAAAACCGCGCTGGCGTTCCGAACCGCGACCGGGCCCACCCCCACAACCGGGCCCCGCTGACCTCGCTGCGCTGGCAATCGAATCCGGAGACGGGCCGCTTCGGGTGCTCATTGGCCGGACGGTCCACCTTCACGTCGATGCCGAGCCAGTCGCGAACCGCCGCGACCTCGCCGAAGGGCACTCCGGTTTGCGCCATGCCCCACGGCCCGGGGTTCATGCCGAGCAGCAGGACTGAACGCCGGCCCTTGGCGTACCGTTGGATGTACTGCCGAAACGATCGTTTGGCGTAGATGAGGGGGTTGTAGATGTGGGTGACCGGCCGGGCGAAACAAAGCGCCTCGACCTCGCTACACAGGGCTTTGCTGATGGCGAGCGGTTCCACGCTACCTCTCTATCCCGTCGGCGGCGATGAGCGCGAGGTGAGAATCCACCTGGAAAGCGTTGCGCCATGTCGAGTATAAATCAGGAGCTCGAAGATAGAAGCGCTGGGACGATCGATAGCCCTCACATGACCGAATTACAGGAACGGGAGCTGCTGCGCGCGTTGAGTCGTGCCGAGCGCACCGGCACCGATGCCCAGCTCGCCAACGCCCTCGATCACCTGGCGGTCCACTACCACGAGAACGGTGCCTACCAGCAGGCGGCCCCGGTCTACGCCCGGGCCCTCGGTGCCTGGCGTCAAATCCTCGGGCCGGAGCATCCCTCCATAGGCACCCTGCTGCTGAACCTGGCCGCGATTTACCAGCACCTCGGGGATGTGGCCGCGGCCGAGCCGTTGTTCCGCAACGCCCTCGGCATTTTCGAGAACGACGTGGAGCTCGACGACCCCGGCATCATCGATAGCCTCGAGGCCTTCGTTACGACCATCGCCAGCGGGGGGCGCCGGGAGGAAGCGGAGCGTCTCAGGGAGCGGGTGCGTCGGGTGCGGAGCCGAATTCTCGAAACGGTCGAGGTCCACTCCTAGGCCACGCCTGCCGCGGCTCGCTCGACGAAATCGTAGAGCGCGCCCACGGTATCGAGCTTGCGCGCCTCCTCTTCGTCGAAACGAACCCCGAGGCTCTTCTCGAGGGCGACGATCATGTCCACTGCGTCTAGGGAATCGAGGTCGAGGTCGTCATTGAGGTGGGCCTCCGGGGTGAGGCTGTCCGGCTCAACCTCGAACTCAGCTACCAGGATCTCGTTGACCTTCTCGATGATCGCTTCGCGGGTGTGCGCCATGGCGTGACAAAACCACGCGGCGATCGCCAGATCAACCGAGGGGGCCGGCCGGAAGGTCAGGGTTCGAAGGCTTCGAGCAGCAGGGTGGCGTTGGTGCCGCCAAAGCCGAAGGAGGTGGAGAGGATCAGGCGAGGTCGCGTGTCACGGGTCTCGGTCACCAGATCGAGCGCCCCCAAGGCGGGATCGATCTTGGTGACATTGATGCTCGGCGCGATGAAGCCGTCGCGCATCATGAGGAGCGAATAGATGACCTCCGAGGTGCCCGCCATCCAGCACTCGTGGCCGGTCATCGACTTGGTGCTCGAGATTGGCGGCGAGCTCCCGCCGCCGAGCTCGAGGATCGCCTCCCCCTCCACCACGTCGCCGACCGGCGTGCCGGTGGCGTGGGCGTTGATGTACTCGAGCTCGCTGATCCCGTGCTTCGCCTGTTCGAGACAAGCCGAGATCGCCCGCCGTGCGCCGATGCCGTTCGGCTGGGTGACGTGATCGCCGTCGGTGGAGAAGGCGTAGGCGAGGACCTCAGCGAGGATCTCCGCGTCGCGGGCCCGGGCGTGGTCGAGAGACTCGATGATCAACACCGCGGCCCCGCCCGAGGGGACCAACCCCGTGCGGTCGGCGTCAAAGGGTCGGCAGGCCGAGGCCGGATCGTCACCGAGCTTGGCAAAGGCACCGAGGGCGTCGAAGGAGCACATGGTCTCCCAGTTGATCTCCTGGGCGCCGCCGCACAGGACTAGGTCCTGGAGCCCGCTCTTGATCAGACTGAAGGCCTGCCCGATGGCGTGGGCGCCCGAGGCGCAGGCGCCGCTCACGGTCCAGGAAGCGCCCTGGATGCCAAACAGGGTCGCGAGGTTCATGGTGACCGTGGAGTTCATCACCTGCAGAATGCGGCCGGAGCCGATGTAGCGAGTTTCACCCTGATCGCGCAGGATGTCGGCCGCCTCCACGGCGGGCTGGGTGCAGGAGTCGTTGCCGATGATCACGCCGACCCGCGGGCTGCGCAGGGTGTCGCGCTCGAGGCGGCCATGCTCGAGGGCGCCCATGGCGGCGCCGACCGCGTACTGGGCCGGCTGCCCCATGGATTTGGCCTGCTTGCGGTTGACGAGGTTGCGCACGTCGAAGGACGGGTCGATGGCACCGGTCAGCGGCGAGCGGAAGCCCATCTCTACCCGCACCGGATCGATCACGATCGCCGAGCGGCCGGCGCGCAGGGAGCGGCTGACCCCATCGAGCGTCAATCCGAGACAGGAGACCGCCCCCATGCCGGTGATCACCACGCGGGTGCCGCTCATGTGTAGACCCCTCCGTTGACGCCGATCACCTGGCCGGTGATGTAGCTCGCGGCGCCGGAGCACAGGAAGGCGACCACCCCCGCGATGTCTTCGGGCTGGCCGAGGCGTTGCATCGGGATCGTCGGGAGGACCGTCTCGATGGGCAACTCCGCGATCATGTCGGTCTCGACGTAGCCCGGTGCCACCGCGTTGACGGTGATGCCGCGCTTGGCGACCTCGAGGGCCAGCGATTTGGTGAAGCCGATGATGCCGGCCTTGGTGGCGGCGTAGCTCGTCTGGCCCGGGTTGCCGCGCTGGCCAACCACCGAGGTCAGATTCACGATCCGGCCCGAGCGGCGCCGGATCATCTGACGAATCACCGGGCGGGTCACCGTGTAGAGCCCGCCGAGGTTGGTGTCGACGACCGTCTGCCAAGACTCGCGGCCGAGGGAGGCGAGCAGGCCATCCTTGGTGATGCCGGCGTTGTTGACCAGGGCATCGGGGCAGCCGTGGGTGGCGATCAGTTCCTTGACCTGCTCCTCAGCCGCGGCGCCCGCGGCCACGTCGAGTTGGACTACCCAGGCCCGCTGGCCGCGCTGCTCGATCGCGGTCCGTACCTCCTCGGCATCCGCCTCGCGCTGGTGGAAGGTGAGGATGACGTCAAAGCCATCCCGGGCGAGAACGAGCGCGATGGCCCGACCGATGCCGCGGCTCGCTCCAGTTACCAACGCCAGTGCCACGCTGCTGCCTCCCTCGAAGTTTAGTCAGG
>JAUUZB010000670.1 GCA_030590185.1 Deltaproteobacteria bacterium | reverse complement strand
GAGGCGGTGCGCTTGATGGAGCACCTCGAGTGGCACGGCATCGCCGAGCTCGACTTTCGCCAGACCGAGGGCGGCCCCTGTTACCTGATCGAGGTCAACCCGCGTTTCTTTGGCGGCCTGCCCCAGGCGGTGGCCGCGAACATCGACTACCCCCACCTCCTATTCCGGATCGCCGCCGGGGAGAGTATCGACACCCCGCCCGAGGTGGACTACTCCAAGCGCACCGAGACGCCGGTGGCCGGCCTGCTCGCCACCCTCGACGAGATCGCTCACTCCGAGGAGCTGCTCAGCCGGCTGCGCCGGGTGCGCGGTGAGATGGGCAAGGTGGCCTACCGGGACCTCGAGGACGTTGAGCTCGGTCCCCTGCTGCGCGCCCTCAAGGAAGCGGCCAGCCCCAAGGACGTCAAAAAATACCTCGCCGGCATGTTCGAGGTGCACCAGGGCACCATCGATGACGTGCTGCAACGCGACGACCCGGGCCCGGCCATGGGCTTCCTCTACCCGATGGCCCTGATGCTCAAGCACGGCAAGCTCTCCATGACGGTGCTCACCGGCGAGAAGGACGTGGAGGAGACCAAGCCGCGCCGCCGGCTCCGGGATCTGTTGCGTCGTCCCACCTGGACCGCCATCTGGGTGACCG
This sequence comes from Deltaproteobacteria bacterium, assembly GCA_030590185.1. The sequence goes on along the minus strand of JAUUZB010000670.1, from coordinate 3,330 downwards.
CCCTGCTGTATGGCTTTGCCACCTTCTTCTCGAGCTGGGAGTACACCCAAAACAACCTCGGCTGGCTCCTGGCGTTCCCCGGCCGGCTCATCGACGTGGTCATGGGCACCATCGACCCGGCCCATCCGGTGGGCGCCCTCAAGCAAACCCTGGCCCACCTCCTGAACTTGGTCTGGCTCTACGTCATCGCCGCCCTGCTCCTACGCCAACCCCGCACGACCCACCCGGATGAGAAGTAGTAGTGTCAGGCACTACTATTTGTCATTTTTAGCGTGTGAAAACGAGTAGTTATGCCGAGGCGTCTGACCAAGGGGGGCTGGCGGGGGTGTCTTTCTTTTTGTTGTTTCGTAACCGGCTGAAAACATTAGGGAAAAATGAGAAGTGGTAGTGCCTGACACTACTCATTTCCGCCGTAGCCGAGGCTCCCCCTAGGAGCGGACCGCTCGCCTCTCGATCGCCACCATCAGCGCGTAGCGCACGCCCATGTGGTTGTCGAACAGGTGCCGCAGGTCGTCGCCATTGATGCGAAGGACCTCGACCTCGGTCTTGGCGACAACGTTGGCGCTGCGCTTCTGCCCCGGGTTGACCGCGGCGATCTCACCAAAGAAATTATCAGGGTCATCGGCGGACAGGGTGCCTACCTCGTCGCCATTGGCCTTGATGGTCACTTCGCCCTCGATCAACAGGAAGAAGTCGTCCGAGGTGGTCCCCTGCTCGACGATCACCGTGCCTTTTTTGTAGGTGTGCGGAGTGGCCGCCCGGGCGATTTGGTTGCGCACGGCGGTGTCGAGACGGCGGAAGATCCTGGCGCTCTCCACCATGGGCCGCTTGGTCCAGATTTGCTCCAGGACGTCCTGCAGCCCGCTGCTCTCGATGTAATCGTGGAAGACGTGGGCGGCGACCTCGAACAGCTCCATCGGGGTCTCGGCGGTGACCGTCGCGGTCTGGCAGCCGTCGCGGTCGACGAGCTCGATGACGCCGAAGAACTCCCCGGGGCGCAGCTTGGTGATCTCTTTGCCGAGGCTGTCGGTGACCTTGGCCATGCCGCTGACGATGACCGTAAAGGTATCGCTCTCGCGGTCGCCTTGGCCGGCGTCGGCGAGCACCTCGCCCGGCTCCGCGGTGCGTTGGTGACCCTGGAAGAGGATGGTTTGGAACCAGCCCGGGTCGTTGAAGTCGAGAAAGCGCAGGGCGCTCAGCAGTCGTCCCGGTGTGGAGGGGTGGAGCTTGCTCGGCTCGATCAACGTGCGCAGCATCCCCGGGGAGGCGATCTCCTTGCCGAAGGAGCGCGTGTGGTCGTTGTCGGGGCAGTGGTAGTAGATCAGGTGGTTCGGGTTGTCGGCCCAGTCCTTGGGGTGGCCGTGGATGATCGCCTCGCCCACGTCAGCGAAGAAGTGGGCCTGCTGGACCTGCGTGTCCGGCACCAGGCCGATCATCTGCTCGTAATGCTCGGTGGTGAGCACCCCGCGCTCGTGCATTTGATCGAGTCCCTCGCGGTGCATGGTGTCGCCGGAGATCTGAATGCTGTGGGTGATTCCACGCCGGTCCTTCATGCTGACCCGCAGGCCTATGGTCGGGATGCTGTGGACCGTGTAGAAGAACTCCCAGTGGGCGCCGAGCATGTCGATCGGCTGTCCGGGGGTGAGCCGGCGATAGTTGAACAGCTTGGCCACCTCCGCCTCCGGTCGCCGGAAGTAGCCGGAGAGCTTGAGCAGGGCGGAGCGGTAGACGGGCTCGGCGGTCAGGACCGCGGGGCGATAGCCAGCCAAAAAGAGCTCCACGAAGGCGCCCATGTGGTCCTCGTGGCAGTGGCTGAGGATCACCGCCTCGACGTCCTCGGGGGAGATGCCCTGGCTCTCGAGCAGGTAGCGCGTGCCGACCGGGCCGTCGTAGATCACGGCGCGGCCGTTGATCCAGAGCAGGAAACCGGTGGTCGGTCCGGAGAGGTCGAAGCCGCTACGCGTGCCGAGGGGCTTGACCCCGAAGGTGAGCGGCGGTTGGAATTTGGCGGGGACCGGCAAGGTGGCAAAGGGCACCACCGGCGGCTCGATGGTTAGGTCGACGCGGGCCTTCTTCTTGCCCGACTTGAGCTCGAAGGCGTCCGTGCCCGTGCGGGTGATGGTCAGCGAACCGTCGAGGACCTTGACCGTGCCCTTGGCGTCGAACTCTACCGTCTCGATGGAGTCGTCGATGGTGCGCGGCACATCCCCCTTTTTGATCGCCATGTCCTCGGAGATGTTGGCCAGCTGGTCGACCACCTCCGGCTCCAGCGCCGGGGTCCCATCCTCGTTGAGGTAGCCGGCCATCTCCTCGCGGGTCGGGCCGTTGAGGGTGATGCGCAGGGCCTCCTTGGCGTCGGCTACCTGATCCGCGTCGAGGACCAGCTTGAGGCGCTCACCGGCCAGGTCGGGTTTGAAGGCGGCGCCGTAGACGAAGAGGAAGTCGTAGAGGAAAAACTCCGGGTTGAACTGCGGCGCGGCGGCCACCAGCATGCTTTGGGGCGACACCAGCTCCCGGGGGAACGGCAGGTCGTGATCCTGGCAGTATTTTTTGGTCGCCTTGAAGGCGTCCGCCGGCGCGCCGATCAGCGCCGACCCCTTATCGGTCACCACCAAGACTACGCCTTGGTACGGACGATGGATATCGAGGGTCATCTCGGCACTAGCCTATCGCCTACGGAAGGGGCTGCACAAATAACGCGCCCGTTGAATTATCGAATTGGTAGACCGTGGTGCTCTCCGGATCGATCGCCAGCAGCGGTGAGTCCTCCGGCAGGCCCCCGACCTCCGCTAGGGTCGTCGTGTCGTAGATGCGGGTGCGGGAGAGCGCCCGCTCGCCGTTGGGGCTGAGCAGCACGATGTCGTCACCGAAGTTGCCGAGGTCGGCGAGGGTGTCGGCATCGAACTTGTGCTGGGCGTAGTAAACGAAACCGCCAGCGTAGAGGACCTGCCGGATCGGGTACCAGAAGGAATCGGTGCTCACCACCGCCGAGGCAAAGTCGAAGGGATCGCTGCGCATGTCGACCCGGTAGAGCCGACAGTCCTCGCCCGCTGCCTCACCGACGTAGAGAAAGTCGGCGTTGGGGCCCCACTGCACATCGGGCTGGAAGGCGCCGTTGGTGACGGTGGCGCCCAAGGCGCCCGAGTCGACGTCGACCTCGGTCATGTCGGCGAGCTCATCCTGCTCGACATAGACGATGCTGCCGTTGCTGCCGACCGTGATGCGAAACGGGTTGCCCGGCACGAGCAAGGTATCCTTGAGCGCCTTGTCTTCGCTGGTCAGGTCGATGACCGCGACCTCGGTACCGCCGAAGGTGGCGATGACCATCAG
>JAUUZB010000352.1 GCA_030590185.1 Deltaproteobacteria bacterium | reverse complement strand
GGGACATGAATAAGTCACCGACGTCGGCCGTCGTGGCTACCCGGGTCATCCGTCAGGATTATCCACGACTTGCCGGCCGACTACCCCCCGACTCCTATCTGCCAGTTTGGCCTGAAGCGGTCCTGATGAGACGCTGCGATCCTCTTCTCAGGGAGGACACGACCGTGCTTACCAACACGATCGCCGTCGTGAAGAACGTCCTCGTCCGCCGGGCTCGTACCGTTGCGTGTGTAGTCAAGCGCTGCGTCGAGCCGGCATAGAGTGTGGCTGCGGCCACTGCCGGAGCCCACGACGGGCATCTTCAACGAGAAGCTAATCGAGAGCTGGATCGAAGAGAAGACCAAGGACGTGATTGCCGTGCGCAACCGGCCGCATCCTTTTGAGATGAATCTGTACTACAGCCTGTGGGCCCCGGGCATTTGCCCGCCACGGGTCAGGCGCTCACCGCCGGGGGATGAGAGACCTGATCGTCACCGTGGGAGCTACTCGCCATGGGGTGCTCGCAGGGCGGAGCCTCGGAAGCTTGCTCGTCGACGACCGCGGGCACCACGTGCCGGGGAGCGTCAGCGGCGTAGTTCTCCCAATTGTAGGTGGCGGTCTCGGTGCGGGGCTGCGAGAAGATCTTGTACTTCTGCCGCAGCTTGGTCCACTGCGCCGCCGGTAGCGCGGCATAGCCAAGGGCCCGAACGCCTAGGCTGGGCTTGCCGATCACCCGCTCGATCTCGGCATAGAGGTCCTTGATCTTGGTCCTGATCGTCTCGTTCGGGGCGTGCTTGAGACCTACCTGATAGGCGCCCCAGGAAAACTTGAGCGCCTCGCGGGCCTGCTCGGCCCGGGCCCTTAGCTTGGGCTTGTCCGAATCCTTCAGGTATTTGTAGGCAAGCAGGCTGGCCTCAATGCCCCGGTAGATGGTCGGACCGTTGGTCTGGTACTCCGTCTCGTAACACTCCACCAACATGGCGCGCGCTTCGGCGGTGGTGAAGTTCGGGTGATCGAACATCAGGGAGAACCCCTCGCGCAGGCGGGTGTCCTTGTAATCCTCGTTGAGCCTGCCCTCCTTCTGGAGGCGCTCGAGCAACGGTGTGCCGCCCGACGGTCCATAGATGAGGAACTGAGGCACCGCCGGCTTGATGCTCATGAACTCGGCGAGCTCCTCACGCACGATCTCGGGGGTCTGGTACTCAAAGCCGATGATCATGGAGAGGATGAGGCTGATGCCGTACCTGCGGCATTCCTCGGCCAAATCCTGGTAGCTCCTGCTGCTCTCCATCTTCTCGTAGCCGGCGCGCTTGCCCTCGAAGCCGACCCAGATAGCCGAGATCCCCATCTCGGCGAGCTCGGAGATTTCGTAGTAGGACAGCGCCTTCATGCTGGCGAACATCGAGAGGTTGATGACCAGATCGCTCTTTCGCATCGCCTCGAGAAACTCGCGGCCGCGACGCTCGTTGAGCAACAGGTCTTCGTCGTAAATGCAGAATGAGTCGAGGCCAGGTTTGGCCCGACGGATCTTGTGGATCACGTCGACGATGTCCTGCCCGGTCTCGAGGTAGCGGATGTGCTTGCGCTTGAAATAGTGCGAGGTGATGCAGAAATCACAACCGTTCGGACAGCCCACCCCGCCGGTGAGCATGCCCGTCTCGCCGAGGATCGGGAGGGAGAACAGCACGTTCTTGGCGGTCACCACCGGGTGATTGAAGGGCTTCTCTTTTTGCCCGAGCAATCTGCGCATGTAGCCAATCGCCTCTTCGCGGCAGATGTGATCGCCGAGGTGTCCGATCTCGTCGTCGGACATGGTCGTGCCGTAGCCCCCGAGGATGATCTTCGAGCTGGGCGAATGACGGCGCGCGGCCTCCACCATCGGGACCATCTTGTGGAAGGTGCACTCATTAAAGGAGATGCCGATGTATTCGTAGTCGTGCTTCTTAATCGCCGCAACAAATTCCTTCATCGAAGGGTACTGCAAAACCTTAGTTGGCATGTCGATGTTGCAGGCGATCAGATCCAGGCCCCAGTGCAGGACGACGTTTTCAACGATGAAGATGCCCTGCACCCAGCAGTTTTGGTACAGGCCGATCGGGCCGGTGGAAAAACCATCGCCATATTTCGCGCCGAAGGGCTTACAGATGCTCGACAACAACATGCTACTGGAGGTCTTCATGCTCGCTCCCGGCTGGGTGATGAGTCCTAGGTACCCAGGGAAGGCCGAGTATCGGAGTTTTGCCGTCTTGGGAAGCGGGAAATCGCTAATTGTACGTCCGGGGAGCGCAGTACCCATCCCGGCCAAAAAGGTCCCAAGGCGCTAGATTCGCCCCCTGGCAATCGCCGGACCTCCTGTGCGACCATCCCCGCCGGGTCGAGCCCTGGAGGAAAATCATGGAAACCGTCGCCCTTCCCGCCGCTGAGCCGGTCATCGCGGCCGTCGACATCGCCATCATCGTCGGCTTTTTGCTGCTGGTGATGGTGGTCGGCTACTGGATGTCGAACGTCGCCTCCAAGGGCCTCAACGACTACTTCCTCGGGGGCAAGCGCATCCCCTGGTACGTACTCGGTATTTCCACCGCGACCTCGAACTTCGACATGGCCGGCACCATGATCATCGTCGCGGTGGTCTTCGCCCTCGGCTACAAGGGCTTTTTGGTCGAGCTGCGCGGCGGGGTCGGGCTCTCCCTGGCCTTTCTCATGGTCTTCTTGGGCAAGTGGCTGCGCCGCAGCCGGGTGATGACCTCAGCCGAATGGATGAAGCTGCGCTTTGGCACCGACACCCAGGGCAAGTGGGCGCACATCATCTCGGCATCGGCGAACATCATCCTCTCCCTCGGGATGATCATCTACTTCTCCAAGGGCGCCGGGAAGTTCCTGGTCTACTTCATCCCGCTGCCGGAGGTCGCCTGCGTGTCGATCATGGTCGGCATCGGCCTGTTCTACACTCTAATGTCCGGCCTCTACGGCGTCGTCTTCACCGACGTGGTGCAGATGATCCTGCTGACCTTCACCGCCATCTTCGTGAGCATCAAGGCCTTTGCCCTGCGCCCCGAGGTGGCCCTGCCGGAGGCCATGATGAGGCTCGACCTCGAGGTGCCCATGGGTCAAGGCACCTCCCTGCTCGCCAGGGATCCGGGCGCCTGGCAACCGATCCTATCGATGTTTGGCATCTGCGTGGTGATGTGGTTTTTGCGCACCACCCTCGAGGGCCTCGGCGGCGTGGGCGGCTACACCGACCAGCGCTTCTTTGCTGCCAAGTCGGAGCGCGAAGCTGGCCTGCTGACCCTGGAGAGCATCCTGTTGTCGGGGTTCCGCTGGACCATGGTCGCCGGCCTGGTGGTGATGGGCTACCACATCGTCGCCCAGGGCGGCGCCGGGGCCGACATCATCAACGGCGACCCCGAGAAGGTGTTGCCGGTGGTGCTCGGACAACTCTTGCCCGCCGGGGTGCGCGGCCTGGTGATCGCCGGCCTCATCGCCGCGGCCATGTCCACCTTTGACTCGACGCTCAACGCCGGCGCCTCCTACGTGGTCAAGGACATCTATCAGTCCTACGTGCGGCCCAAGGCCACCGACCAACAGCTGATGCGCATGTCGCGTATTGCCACGGTCGGCCTATGCGTGCTCGGCATCCTGTTCGCCGCCATCGTGCCGAGCATCGAGAAAATCTGGAGCCTGATCACCATGGGGATTGGCGCCGGTCTGTTCGTGCCGCTGGTGTTGCGTTGGTACTGGCCGCGCTTCAATGGCTACGGCTTCGCCCTCGGCACCACCGCCGGCATCATCTCGGCCCTGCTGTTCAACACGGTCCTCGGCTGGCCGCTCTACTACGCCTTCCCGAGCGTCATCGGCAGCGCCACCCTAACCGCGATCGTCGCCACCCTGGTGACCGCGCCGATCCCGGAGCAGACCCTGGTGCGCTTCTGCGTGCAGATCAATCCCTGGGGGGGGTGGGGTAAGTATTCGAAGAAGGCGGCCGAGCAGGGGCTGATCGAAGAGAAGGGGATCCTGGAGCGGGTCGTTGAGAATCTGAACGACATCATCTCCCTGTGCTTCGCGATCCCGTTTCAGATGTCCCTGCTGCTCGGCGGCATGAGCTTGATCTTCCACGAGTGGACCAAGTTCGCATTCTTCACCGACATCGCCGTGGTCTGCGCGGTTGGCCTCTACTTCTTCTGGTTCCGCAACCTCAAGAGTGAGGAGACTTGCCAGGAGGAGGATGAGTACTACGAGAAGCTCGCGGCCGGCGAGGCTGCGGGGGGGTGAGGCGGGGCTGCCGCCGGGCTCGGCTCTTTCGCGGCCGGCGCGACACCGTCTATTCTTCCTCAAATTCACCGCACACCACGTGGCGGGCGGTGAACACCTCGGGACGCCGCGATCTACTTCGCTGCAGCCATAGGGCAAGCTGGAGACGCTTGGTCTTTAGGATGGGACACGCTGCAGCCCTACGCGCCAGCGTGTTGAGCAGCCGCGGAATCTCTTTCGCGCTGGCCTGCAGCTTGACCTCGCCGACCAGGATGAGCCCAGGGTCCGACGCGGATTGGGCGACGACGTCGAGCTCGATCATTCCGCCGTCTGTCCCCCTCCCCCACCAACGCTTGGCTGGCAGCCAGCGTTCGCCGAACAACGTGCTGCGCCCCACGCTACGCCGCACCATCGCTTCCCATGCGTGACCGAGGTACTGGGGCCACTCCGCTCGCACCGCGGCGGTGACCTCGTCGACTCGACCGGCGGCAAGACGCGAACGCTCGGGTTCGACGAAACGGTACCAAAGCGCCAAGAACGGGTCGTCGACCCTATAAAGGGTGCGCTTCGAGTCGCGGGTCGTACGTCCGAAGGGAACTTGGCGCTCGATCATCCCCAGGTCGATGAGGCGGGCAAGAGGGCGTGACAACGAGGTCGCAGGTACTCCCATGCGCGCAGCCAGCTCAGACGAGCGCTGGCAGCCACGGCCGATCAGGCTGAGCAGCGATGCTGCTTGGGCCACGTCCCGGGTGTCGTCGAGCAGGAGGCGCTCAGGTTCCCGGTGCAGGACGCCGTTGGGGTCGAGTACGTGATAACCCAGGGCCGCCCAGGGGTCGGTCTCGTCTGCGGCCAGCTCCCAATAGCGCGGCACGCCGCCCCACATCGCGTATTGCTCGATCACGGCACCCGGCTCGTCAATCTTCAGGGCACGACCCAGCCAGTAGGGCTCCAGGGGATCGATGCGCAAGATCTCCTGGGCGCGGCCGAATAGGGGGGCGTTTGAGTCGAGAACCAGGCCGTGCATCATGCGCTGCGATGAGCCGCTCAGGATGAGTCCAGGTCCGGACTGCTCCGCGGCATCCAAGAGCTTCTGCAACAGGCTGGGGAGCTCCGGTGAGGCTTTGACGAGAGTTGGGAACTCGTCGAAGGCAAGAATCGTTTTTGGCGGCGCCTCGCGCCACCAACGATCGAGCAGCGACTGCCAGTCGCGGTAGGCCACCTCGGCGAAACCAGGTAGGAGGCGGTCCATCTCTTTGGCGACCGCCTCGCGCTGGAGCGCCGCTGTGCGCGCATCACCGACATAGTAGGTCGCGCGCCGGT
>JAUUZB010000565.1 GCA_030590185.1 Deltaproteobacteria bacterium | reverse complement strand
CGCCTGTCCCTTCGTCGGCTTCCTCGGCGCCGAGCGCCGACGGGTCGGTTGTCTGTTGCACCCGCTGGTGCGTGGTGAGGACCTGCGTGACTTCTGCCGCCACGGCCGCGAGACCTGCGACGAAGCCCAGTGCACCGCCTACAGTTATCTCTCAGCCGACGAAGCCGCGGCGGTGGCCGCCGCTAGCCCGGATTGGTACCGCTACGGGCTGTGCGTCACCGATCTCGATCTCGTCAAGGGATTCCTGAACCTCTGCGCCCGGCGCCTCGGTGCCCTCGTCGATGCCCGTCGCCTCGCCACCGACCCGATCCTAACGGAAATTTTTGCCGAGTACCTGGCGCTCAAGGAAGACTGGCCCTTGGCGCGGGACCCGGCGCGCTTCGGCAAGTACACCTTCGCGGGGGAACGCTACGAGCTCTACCGCATCGACTACGCACGGCTCGGCGCGCGGGCCTCGGCCCACGACGCGATTCTAGTGACCCTGGGTTCGGTGATCGAAACCCGAGATGAGCTCGACGAGGCGATCGCCACCATCGACGGCCTCGTTGGTAGGTTCGTAGAAGCCTACGAGAAGATCAGATATGGATGACCGGGGAGGTGGCGCGTTCGATGTTCGGTCGCCTGTGCGAGACGATTCTGCGCCGCCGTTTGTGGTGGGGGATGGGACTCCTGTTCATCGCACTCGGCGCCGCAGCCGGCGCCAGCCGCATGCGCCCCGATTTCAGTGTCACCGCTTACTTCGGAACCGACGATCCCCGGCGCGCGGTCCTCGACGCGTACCATGCCTTCTGGGGCAAACAGGATGACGCGCTACTGATCCTCGTCACCGCCGAGGACTCCCTGTTGACCCCCGGCCGCCTCGATCTCATCCACCGCGTCACCGAGGCCTTCGACACGGACGCCGACACCAAGCGGGTCACCTCCCTGAGCGACTTCACGTGGCTGCGCAGTCCACCGGGCAGCGACACCGCAACCCTCGAGCGGGTGATCGACACGGTTCCCAGCGATCCAAACGCCCTCGCCGAATGGGCCGAGGAGATCCGCAACAACGATTTGATCGTGCCAACCCTGCTCTCGCGTGATGCCGCCGCAACGGCGATTCTCGTCGAGTTCGGCGTTCCCACGGATGACATCCTGAAGCTCACGCCCCTGGTCGAGCGCGCCCGCGAGCTCCTCGCAGGTTTCGAGGGAGAGGAGGGCTTGCACTTCGCCGCCGCCGGTGGCACCGCCGCCAAGGCCGACACCATCGCGGTGATGATGTCGGACCAGGCCAAGCTCAGTGGCCTGGCGATGTTGATCATCATCATCTGCCTGGCCGTCGCGTTTCGTCGTCCCCACGGGGTGCTCATCCCCGGGATCGCGGCGGTGGTGCCGGTGATCATGCTCTTTGGGGTCATGGGCCTGGTGGGTGAGCCCATGAGCCTCGCCAACCAATCCTTCACCACCCTGCTCCCGGCCATCGCGGTCGCCGACGCCATCCATCTGCTGGTGCGCTTCCACGAGGAGGCCCGCCGCCTCGCTCCACCGGGTGAGCGCCTCTCCGCCGATCAGCGCCGGCAGGCCATCGTAGCCGCGCTCGAGCACCTCGGTGGCGCCTGCCTGTTGACCTCGTCGACCACCGCCGCTGGTTTTCTTTCCCTGCGCATGGCTCAGATGCCGATGGTCCGCAACTTCGGCACCTTCGCAGCCCTCGGGATCGCGTTCGCCTACGGCACCGTGCTGCTCATCCTGCCGATCCTCCTGAGCCTGACCCGCGGTGGGTTGCCGACCCGCGCCCCGGAGCGCCGCAGCCTCTTGGACCGTTTCCTGGGCGGCTCGGCTCACTTCGCGATTCATCGTCCCTGGGTGGTCGTGACGATCTCGATGCTCGGCCTGGCGTTCTTCCTCCTGGCGGGCAGTCGCGTCGAGATCGATGCCAGGCTCCTCGACGCCCTCGATCCCGACCACCCGACCAGCGTAGCCAATCGCCTGGTGGATGAGAGGCTCGGCGGCCTGTTGGCGTGCGAGGTCGATCTGATCGCCGATGGACCTGCCCTCAAGGACCCGAAGGTGCTCACCGCCCTGAGGTCCTTCGAGGGTTGGGCCGAGGGGCATGAGGATATCGAGGCGGTGACCAGTCCCGCGTCCCACATCGCGGAGGCGGCTCGCCTGATGACCGGGACCAGCGATATCCCGACTGATCCCCAGGCCGTGGCGCAGCTCTACCTGCTGGTGGAGAACAGCACCGAGCTCCAGGAGATCCTCGACTTCGGGTACAGCCGCGGCCGCATGGTGATTCGGAGCCACGACCGTGGCGCCACCAGCTTTGGTGAGCTCGAAGAGACTCTCCGCGAGCGTCTCACCGAGATGACCGCCGGGCTCCCGTTACGGGCCGAGCTCACCGGATCCTTGGTGATGGGCTACCGCGGCACCAACAACATCGCTCACGATCTGCGGGCCAGCCTCCTGACCGCGCTCGTGGTGATCATCTTCGTTCTTGGTCTGCTGTTTCGCAGCCTGCGCATCGGTGCCCTGGCGATCGTCCCCAACGTTCTACCGCTCGCCGCCGGCTACGGTGTGCTCGGCCTGGTCGGTTGGAAGATGGACCATTTCTCCGCCATGATTTTCGCTGTCGGTCTGAGCATCGCGGTGGACGACACCATCCACCTGCTCGCCCGCCACCGCGAAGAGCTGGCCAAGGGCAAGAGCCGCGATGAAGCCATCACCGCCGCGGTGCGCGCCTGCGGTCGGGCGGTCACGGTCACCACCCTGATTCTGGTGGCCAACCTCGGAGCCAACGCCCTGAGCTCATTTCCGGGGATGCGCGCCATGGGTACGGTGGGCGCGACGATCATCCTGGTGGCGCTGTTGTGTGATCTCTACTTGTTGCCGGCGTTGCTCAGGCTCGGTACCCCGGATGCGCCGGCGCGAGCTGTGGCGGTAGCGCCCACGCCGCGCGGATAGCACGACGTCGGCGCTGGGCGGTAGCCCTAGATAAAGATGATCGAGGCGCCCTTGGACTCTTCGAAGAAGTCCATGGCGGTGATGACGTTCTTGACCTGCGGGACGAGGTCCTCACGCTTCAGGTTCATCATCTCCATGGCTAGCGCGCAGGCGAAGAGCTCGGCGCCGGAGTCCTCGAGGGTCTCGATCATCTCGCCCACCGGCGGAATGTCGAGCTTGTCGATGGTGCCCCGCATCATCTTGGTGGCCAGCCAATGCATGCCGGGAATGGCGCCGAGGAAGGTCGGCATGCCCATGCTCGGGTTGCCCACCGGCGAGACCTTGAGCTTGTCGATCTTCTTTTTGGTGATGATGTCCATCCCCCAGAAGGTGAAGAACATGGTCGCGTCGATGCCGGACATCCGCGCGGCGTTGGCCAGGATGAGACCGGGGTAGGCCATGTCCAAGGAGCCCTTGGAGCAGATGATCGAGACTTTCTTGATCGGCTCGAGCTCGGGGACCGGGGCGGTGTCGTCATTGATCGCGGTTGCTACGGTAGCCATGATATTTTCCTCTCAGACGCAACTGGTGGGCTTGGGAAGGCCGGAGATCTTGGCGGCGAGTTTGCCGGGGCCGCCCGGGAAGAGCTTGTAGATTTCCTTGGTGGGGATGCCGCCCGCCTTGGTGATGCGGCGCAGACCCGGCGCCGCGCCGGACTCCTCGAAGTCCTTGCGGCAATAGTTGATCACGTCCCAGTGACGGTCGGTCAGCGTGATCTTGGCGTCGGCGGCGAGGTGTTCGGCGAGCTCCGGTGTCCTTTCGCTGGTGTTCACCAGGTAGCCATCTTCGGTCATCGCTGCTTCTTTGAGTGCTTCTACGGCTGACATGAACTACTCCTTGTCCTGTTTTGAGTCATTTATAGGAAGAGCCTTTTGGGCTGGCTGGTCGCTGCCCATGGCCCGCGCCATCTCGAGCAGCATCCCGAGACCCCGTTGGATCTCCGGATCACGGGTCGCCTGGAACATCCCCCAGGCGCCCACTGGTTTGGGTGCCTCGCCAGCGCCCTCGAGCACCGCGAGGGCCGCGTCCGCCCTGATCCCGAAGGAGGGCTTGGTCAGGCGCTTGAGGGTGCCGGCGATCCCCTCGACGTTGGCGGCGAGCAGGTCGATGTCCTCCTGGGTTGTCTCCGCGACGATCCCATCGACCACGCTGATCAACCCGCGGGCCAATCGGAAATAGCCCTTCTCCTCCAGGATCTGCAGCCGGGCGATGACGTCGCCCATGACATCTTTGCCGAGGGGCTCGATCTCGGTGATCAGGCCATCGACACTCTCGAGGCGGGAGAGCATCCGGGTCAGGGTTGGGGTGTTGTGCAGCAGCTTGCGCAGGAGATCGATCAACTCCTCGGAGTTGAACTCGTGCTCCATG
>JAUUZB010000147.1 GCA_030590185.1 Deltaproteobacteria bacterium | reverse complement strand
GGTTGGTGGGGGAGTCCGCCATCGCTTTTGCTACTACTACCGCCGCTCAGTTGGCGGCCAGCAGTCGCTCCAGGGGCCGGCTGAAGTTGTAATAGGAGGAGTGCACTCGCAGCAGCGCCATGAGCGGCGCGGCCAGGAACATCCCGGGGATCCCCCACAAGAATCCCCAGAGGATGAGGCCAAGCAGGATGGCGATTGGGTTCACCGCTAGCTTGTCACCCATGAGCTTGGGTTCGAGCACCTGGCCGATGAGGACGTGCATCATCACAAACAGTCCAGTGAATAGGAAGATTGCGCTCCAGCTGTCGAGCTGGATGGCGGCGAGCAAGACCGGCGGAATGGTCGCGATGATCGCCCCGACCGCCGGGATGTAGTTCAGCAGGAAGATCACCGTCGCCCAGAAGAGCGCGAAGTCGATGCCGAAGCTCCAGCAGAGGATCAGGGCCAAGCCGGCGGTCAACAGGCTCATCATCGTCTTGACGCTGATATAGGCCGTCACGTTTTCGGTGAACTCCTGTCCCACGCCGACGAAGCGGTCGCTGGAGAAGACCAGAAAACCCGTGAAGATGGCGACCAACAGGAAGTTGCCGACGATGTTGAACAGGGAGCCGAAGAACCCACCGATGGTGGCGCCCACTGGGATGCGGTTGAGTTGATCGAAGATGGCGGCGTCACTCGGCCACTCGACGCCGAAGCGCTCCGACAGGGCGTTGAGCTGCGCGGCCATGGTCGCGATCTTTTCCTTGTAGAAAGGCAGGCGGTCCGCGATTTCCGCCGCCGAGCCCACCGCCGCCCAGGTGATCAGGAACAGGGCGGTGAACATCAAGACCAGGGCACCGAGCTTGCTCGCCCAGCGAATGCGCTCCAGGCGAAGCAGGCGCGCCAGGGGCGCTTCGACCCGGTTGATGATCATGGTGGCGAAGATGGCGATCACCAACGGCACCAGGACCATGCGCATCAGGTAGAGGATGATGCCGAGGGCCAGCAACCCGAGGACCGCGTTGAAGGTGTCGTTGATGCTGAACACCGAGTTGATGATGCTGTCGGCGCGGATGTCCTCGAGACCGATGCGGTCGGCGATTACCAGGACGCTCTCATACTCCTCGTTGGAGATGTTGCCCTTGGCCTTGCACATCTGCGCCAGGTTGTTGATGAAGCGCTGTTTTTCGCCGTCTCGCATGCGTTGGCGCGCGATGACGGCGAGGTGTTCGAAGGCGGCGGGATCGAAGGCATCCTCGTGGCGCTCGTCGATGACCTTGTGGAAGCGGTCGTAATACTCCGGTCGCTTGTGCTGCTTGAAGAAGCGCTTGACCCAGACTAGCTCCCGGCGTTCGACCTTGAGATCGGCGACGGTCAGGCTGAGGAAGGCCTGGAGGTGGATGTCACACCACCAGTCGGCATCGCCCACGGGTGCGACCCCGGACTCGGGCCTCTCGTTTTGCTCAGTCACCGGCTACCCCTCGAGTATTCGCTTATCCAATTCGGCCCGTTGATGCCAGGCCCGGGGACCGGCTCAGTCGGTGTCGTTCTTCAACCGCATCGCCTCGCGGGCGAGGCGAATTGCCTTTTCGGGGGTGAGCTCGTAGTGAACGAGCAACTCCTCCGCCTTGCCACTCTGCCCAAAGCGGTCCTCGATGCCCATCCGCAGCACCGGCACCGGTTGCCCAGCGCTCACCACCTCACAGACCGCGGAGCCCATGCCGCCCATGATACTGTGCTCCTCCAGGGTTACCATGGCGCCGGTTTCTCGCGCCGCGGTGCACAGGGTCTCCGCGTCGATCGGCTTGATGCTGGATACATTGATCACCCGCGCCTCGACGCCGTCCTTGGCCAACTCGACCGCGGCGCGCAGGGCGACGTCGACCATCAGGCCACAGGCGGCCAGCGTGACGTCGCCGCCCTGACGTAGGACTGGCGATCGCCCTGGCTCGAAGCGGTAGTCCTCGGGGTGAACGTCCGGGCCCTTGCCCCGCGGCAGGCGCACGTAACACGGTCCGCGCTCCACCCGTATCACGTGCTCGATCACCTGCGCTGTCTCGAACGGATCCGCCGGCACGATCACGCGGAGGTTCGGGATGACCCGGGTGGTGGCGATGTCCTCCACCGATTGGTGACTACCGCCGTCTTCGCCGACGGTGATACCGCCGTGGGTCGCCACCAGCTTGACGTTTAGGTTGGGGTAGCAGACCGAGTTGCGCAGCTGCTCCCAGGCGCGTCCGGTGGCGAAGATGGCGAAGCTCGAGGCCACCGGTATCAGGCCCGACACGGCCAGCCCGGCCGCGGTGGAGACCATGTCCTGCTCTGCGATCCCCATATCGTGGAAGCGGTCGGGGAAGGCCTTGGCGAACAGCGAGGTCTTGGTTGACTTGGAGAGGTCGGCGTCGAGGACCACCAACTCCGGGAGCTCGGCGCCGAGGCGGGCGAGGGTTTCACCGTATACCTGACGAAGTGCTCTCATGATGTCGCTCCAATCTCCAGGTCGCTCGCCTCGAGCTCGGCGAGGGCCCGTGAGACCTCCGAGTCGCTGAGGGTGGAGCCGTGGTACTCGATCACGCCCTCCATGAAGGAGACGCCGCGACCCTTGATGGTGTGGGCAACGATCACGGTCGGCTGTCCCTCGTGGGCCTTGGCCTGGGCAAAGGCGGAGCTGAGCTCGGCCAGGTCGTGGCCGTCGGCGTTGATTACGTGCCAGCCAAAGGCGCGCCACTTGTCCGCGAGGGGCTCGATGGGCGACTTGACCTGACTGATGCTGCCGTCGATTTGCAGGGCGTTGTAATCGAGGATGGCGCACAGGTTGCCGAGGTGGTTGTGGGCCGCGGTCATCGCCGCTTCCCAGATTTGCCCCTCCTGCATTTCGCCGTCACCGATGATGCAGTAGACGCGGTAGTTGCGCCGCAGCTGTCGGGCGGCGAGGGCCATACCGTTGGCGACGCTGAGCCCCTGTCCGAGGGAACCGGTGCTCATCTCCACCCCGGGGCATTTTCTGGCGTCCGGGTGGCCCTGTAGCGGCGAGCCGAGCTTGCGCAGTTGATCCTCGAGCGCCGGGTCGATGAAGCCAGCCTCCATCAGAGTGCTGTAGAGCGCTGGCGCGGCGTGACCCTTGCTCAGCACCAGGCGGTCCCGCTCCGGCCAATCTGGCTGGCGCGGGTTGTAGACCATGGTGTTGAAGTAGAGGGTGGTGAGAACCTCGACGATGGAGAGGGAGCCACCCGGATGCCCGGAGCGCGAGGCGAAGAGCATGCGGATGATCCGCTGCCGCACGTTGTTGGCGTGGTGCGACAGGGCGCGTCGTTTATCGTCGGAGAGGCTCGGGCGGTAGAGGCTGGGGCTGTCGGCGTTGGCGACGAAATCATCCACCTCCTCGCCGGTGGGGAGCGACGCCTGGCCGCCCGCCCGGCTCAAGGTCAACGCCATGGCACCGAGGCCGTAGCTCACCGGCTCACGCAGGCTCTCCGGGTCGCCGTTGTCCCATAGTTCGTCGCTGTCCATGGTTCTCAGACGGTGGGCGAGGCCGGCGATGAAGGCGCTCGAGGCGACGTTGGAGTCGACGATCTCGACCTTGAGCGCCGGCACGAACTTGGCGCCGCCACGCCGGACCACCAGGGCACCTCGTCGGCCCATGGTCACCAGCACGCTGCCGGCACCGCGCTCGAGGAGCTGTTTGGCTGCTGTGGTGGCGGTCTCCAGATGCTGGGCCGAGGAGCCGCTCAGGGCCCGCAGCTCGCTTTGGTTGACCACCAACAGATCGACGGTGCGCAGCGCCTCCTGGGGGAAGGTGGACACCGCGGGCGAGGCGTTGAGCACGGTCTTCTTGTCGTGACGTTTGGCGAGGCGGAGCAGATGCACGACCGTGGGGGCCGGGATCTCGAGCTGGGTGAGCAACAGCCCGCCCGGGGGGCTCGCCTCCAGGAACGCCTCGATGTCTGCGTCGGAGAGTCGTTGGTTGGCGCCGGGGGCGACGACGATGGATCGTTTGCCGAGCGCGTCGATGGTGATCAGGGCCAGGCCGGTCGGCTGCGCGGGATCGAGCAGGACGTGGGTGGTGTCGAGGCCTTCGTTGGCGAAGTGCTCGAGGAAGCGCTTCCCATAATGGTCGTCGCCGATGCGTGACAGGAAACGCACCGGGCTGCCGAGGCGATGGAGGCCGAGCGCCTGGTTGGCGCCCTTGCCGCCCGGCACCGAGCGATAGGCGCTGCCCAGCACCGTTTCGGATGGCCCGGGTAGGGTCTCGCTCTCGATGACGATGTCGAAGTTGGTGCTGCCGACGACCAGGATCGGGGGCTGGGTGCCGTCGGTGTCGGTGTCGGTTGCGGCCATGCTCTACTCCGGGTCTGCTAGGATCAAATCTGTCACCCGCGTCACTACGTCAGCGGGCGGCATTGTGCCAGAAGCACGGGGCACGCCGAAGGCAAAAGCGTGGCCGCGATCTCGAGGTGGCGTTGGGCGGTTTGCGCGGCTTGGCGTTTCCAGTCACAATCGCCCCATGCCTTGCCGATCGTTTCTCCTCGTCCTGGCGGCGACGTTCGTGAGCAGTAACGCGGCCGCACAGAATCTCGACCCCCAACATTTCCACCCCTCCGCCACCATGACCGGCTTGGTGACGGTCAAGGGAGGTGCGGCTGAGACCGGCTGGGACTCCACCCTGAGTCTCACCACCATCTGGATGCACGAGCCGCTGACCGTCGTAGATCTGGACGGTAACCGGATCGGGCCATTGGTGGGTGATCGCTTCGACGCGGTGATCTCCTATGCGCTGGGCTTCGACCTGACACCTTTGAACGAGGCGATCGGCGCTGAGTTCGGCTTCGACGCCGCGGTGGTGGTGCCCTTCGTGCCGGTCATGCATCAGGCCGCCTCACTCAAGGATGGCATCTATACGGAGAACCCACGGGAGATGGGTGGCCTCGCCGATCCGCGTCTCGAGTTGCGCATCTCCCTGCCGACCGCCGAGTACTTGGCCGGCATCCACATCGCCATCATCCCGGTGATCAGCTTCCCCCTCGCCATCGGCGGCCGATACATGGGGAGCGAAACGGTCGTCTTTACGCCGGAGCTCGCCGCCTCCGCCCAATGGGGCCCGGTCATCGCGGCCATCAACCTCGGTTTCCGGGTGCGCGGGGAAAACGACGTCAAGGGGCTACCGATCGAAAACGAGCTGACCTGGCGCGCTGGTGCTGGCCTCGACATCGACTGGCTCGGTGGCCCCAAGGGCCTGTTGGCCACGGTGGAGGCCTACGGCCTGACCCGTAGCACGGAGCCCTTCCAGAACCTGTCGGAGACGCCGCTCGAGTTGGTGGGCGCGGTGCGCTATCGCATGTTTCACCTCGGACTCGAGGATTTCGTGATCACCGGCGGCGGCGGCGGCGGCTTGACCAGCGGTTACGGCGCACCGAGCGCCCGTGCCTTTCTCGCCTTTGCCTGGGCGCCGCGCACCTTCGACCTCGACGGCGACGGCATCAACGACGATGTAGATGCCTGTCCCGAAATCCCCGAAGACATCGACAGCTTCGAGGATGGCGATGGCTGCCCCGAGGAGGATAACGATCAGGACGGCTTGAAGGACGACGACGACGCCTGCCCGAACCGGCCGGAGGATAAGGACGAGTTCGAGGATGACGACGGCTGCCCGGACGACGACAACGACAAGGACGGCGTGCGCGACGTGGACGATCGCTGCCCACTCGAGCCGGAGGACGTCGACGGGTTTGAGGATGAGAACGGCTGTCCGGACACGGACAATGATGGTGACCAGATCCTCGACACCCGCGACAAGTGCCCGAACGATCCGGAGGACGTGGACGACTTCCAGGACACGGACGGTTGTCCGGATGAGGACAACGATGGCGACGGCTTCCCGGACACCGAGGACGCCTGCCCGATGCAGCCGGAGGATCTCAACGGCCACAAGGATGACGACGGCTGTCCCGACGCCAAGGATGACCGCGACGGGGATGGCATCAAGGACAAGGACGACGGCTGCCCCACGGAGCCCGAGGATAAGGACGGGTTTGAGGACGAGGACGGCTGTCCGGATCTAGACAACGACCAGGACGGTGTCCCGGACGCCAAGGACTACTGCCCGCTCCACCCGGAGGACATGGATGGCTTCATGGATGAGGACGGTTGTCCGGAGGAGGACAACGACGGCGACGGCATCTTGGACGCGGCGGATCCCTGCCCGAACGAGGCCGAGACCATCAACGGTTTCGAGGATGACGATGGCTGTCCGGATGAAGGCGCCCAGCTGGTCCGGCTGACCGCCGAGAAGATCGAAATCGGCGAGAAGGTCTACTTCGACAGCGGCTCGGCCAAGATTCAGGAGCGCTCCTTCAACCTGCTCGATCAGGTCGCGGCGGTGCTCAAGAACCACATCACGGTGCGCAAGCTGCGCATCGAGGGCCACACCGACGACCGCGGTGCCGAGCAGTTCAACCTGAGTCTGTCCCAGCGCCGCGCCGAGTCGGTGCGCGATTATCTCGAGGACAAGGGGATCGAGGCCGAGCGCCTCGAGGCGACCGGCTTCGGCGAGAGCCGCGCCATCGCGACCAACCGGACCGCCAAGGGTCGCGAGGTCAACCGCCGGGTCGAGTTCCTGGTGGCCGAGCAGAGCAACGTCGCCCCCGAGGAGCCCGCCCCCGAGACGCCCCCGGCACCGGCTGCGCCCGATGCGCCCGAGTCAGGCGCCGCGCCGACGCCGACACCGACCACCGAGACCGGCGCCCGGGATCCAGCCTTCTTCTATCACCAGCTACAAACCTCCGAGTCCCTGGCGGATCTCGCCACCAGCCTGTGGAAGAGCCCGCTCCACGCCGATCTGCTCCTCACCCACAACCCCGGGCCCAAGAGCATCGCCGAGAAGATGAAGACTGGCGCCGTGGTCAAGATCCCACGGCAGATCAAATACACGGTCGCCCGGGGCGATACCCTCGGCGCCATCGCCGAGCGTTTCCTCGGCAACGTGCGTCGCTACAAGGAAATCGCCGCGGCGAGCACCGACGTTCTACCCGACCCCTCGAAGATGGACGTGGGCATGGAGTTGACCATTCCGTTGGTCCACCGGCGGGTTGAGAAGCTGTTGACGCCAGCGCCGTAGTCACCCTCATCCCTTGCCGCTGCGGCGGGGGTTGCCATTCGTGCAAACGGACTTTTATTGGGGTGATCCATCCGCGTTGGAGAAACCATGCAGATCGACTGGGACGAGAGTCTGAACACCGGTGACCGCGAGCTCGACGTCCACCACCAAGCCTTCTTTATCAAGGCGCAACAGATGGCGGACGCCTGTCGAGGTGGTCGTGGCAAATTTGCGGTGACCGAGATGCTCGATTTTCTTGCCGAGTACGCCCTCCACCACTTCCGGGTCGAAGAACAACGCATGGAGGCATGCCAGTTCCCCTATGCGCGCACCCACCTGGCGCAGCACGCGGATTTTCTCGAGCGCCTCGGGGCGATCAAGACCAAGCTCGAGCGCAAGGGGCCGACCCCCGTGCTCGCGGATGAGGTCCGCGACCTGGCCCTCACTTGGCTGCTCGATCACATCAAGGGATCCGACATGCCGTTGGTCGAATTCATCAAGGAGCAACAGCGCCAAGGCTCCGGCTCCGCCGCTTGATCGGCGTGCAGTGCCCCGGCGCTCGGCGCTGGGGT
Organism: Deltaproteobacteria bacterium; assembly: GCA_030590185.1. The sequence continues at coordinate 5 of JAUUZB010000147.1, read as the reverse complement.
CGGGC
>JAUUZB010001003.1 GCA_030590185.1 Deltaproteobacteria bacterium | reverse complement strand
CGGAGAACCGCGGCTACGGCGCCAACCAGAAAACCTGTTATCGCCAGGCGCTCGCCACCGGCGCCGACATCGTGGTGATGGTGCACCCGGATTATCAGTACTCGCCGCGGTTGGTCACCGCCATGGCGGGCATGATCGTCAGTGGCCACTACGACCTGGTGCTCGCCTCGCGCATCCTGGGTGGCCAGGCGCTCGGTAGCGGCATGCCACTCTATAAATACGTCGCCAACCGCGCCCTGACCGCCGCTGAAAACCTGCTCTGCGGCGCTAAGCTCTCCGAGTATCACACCGGTTTCCGCGCCTACTCGCGGCGACTGCTCACCACCATTCCGTTCGAGCGCAACTCCGACGACTTCGTGTTCGACAATCAATTGATCGCCCAGGCGCTCCACCACGGCTTCGCGGTCGGCGAGATGAGCTGCCCGACGCGCTACTTCGCTGAGGCCTCCTCGATCAACTTCAAGCGCAGCGTGATTTACGGATTCGGCGTGCTCAAGACCGCGGCCGAGTTTCGGCTGCACCGTTCGGGTCTCTGGCGCTCCGAGTTGTTCGATGACCGCTGAGCTCCGCCGCTGCCCGGCCTGCGGTGGCGGGGCGTTTGAGCCGCTCTTTTCCAGTCGCGAGATGTTCGGCGGCGAAGCGTTCGCGGTCGAGCGTTGTACCGGGTGCGGCCTGTCACGCACCGCCGACGACCTGACCGAGGAGCAGCTCGCCGGCTATTACCACTATGCGGGTGGTGCCGACGCGGGCGCCCGGTTCGTGGGATACCTCGAACCGATGATGCGGGCCCTACGCCGGGCGCGTCTGCGGGAGGTTCGGCGCGCTCACCCAGAGCCTGGGCGGGCACTCGATGTTGGTTGCGGCCGGGGCGTGATGCTCGCCGCCCTCGCCGAGCTCGGCTGGGATGTCTACGGCACCGAGGTCGACGCTGGTGTCGCAAAAAGCGCCATTGCGAACCTGGGAGCGCGGATTCAGGTCGGGCAGATCGAGGACCTCGAGTTTACGCCTGCCACCGCTCGGCCCCCTCTTTCGACGGGCTCAGGACAGGCTGCGACGGGCTCGAGACAGGCTTCGATAGGCTCCGAACAAGCCTCGACGTCGCTCACCACCGGTTTCGACATCGTCACTTTTTGGCACGTGCTCGAGCACCTGGCAGAGCCGTTGGTCGCGCTACGCCGGGCCGCCGAGCTGCTCGCGCCCGGTGGCGCTGTGATCGTCGCCTTGCCGAACCTCGATTCCTGGCAGGCCCGGCTCGCGGGCCGGCACTGGCTCCACCTCGACGTCCCGCGCCACCGTTGGCACTTCTCCCCCGCCACCCTGTCGCGCCTAGCGGACCGCGCCGGGCTGCGCCTCGCCCGGGTGCAGCATTTCTCCCTGGAGTACGGCCCCTACGGCCTGCTCCAGAGCCTGCTCGCCCGGGCCGGCCTCGGCCCCTTTCTGTTCACCGACATCCTACGCCCCACCGGGGGGTCGAGGCGTGCCCTGCTGCGCGAGCCCCGCCTGTGGGCCCACGCCGCCCTCGCCGCTCCGATCGCCGTGTCGGGCGCCGCCTCACTGCCCATCGAGCTGCTCGCCGCCGCCGCCGGGGCCGGCGGGTCGATCACCGCCACGCTGAAAAAAAGGGACTAAACCCACCTGTCCCCTTGCTCAGATCTCCGTACCGACTTCGCGCAGGAAGGCGCGGAATAGCTCCGCGGCGGCGGGCTCCATACCTTCGAGGCGCACGGCGATGCCGGGGATGCGGTCGTAGTGCTCGTCCCAGTTGAGCTCATTGACCCGCGTCACCACCCCTAGGATCTCAAAGGGGAGACGCTCGTCATCGGCGCCGCCGAGCATGATCGTCAACGCGGTGCCGAGCGCTAGCTCGTGGGTGGTCTCGATGAACAGGCCGGTCTCCGACGCGTCGATCACCGGGCCGGTCCAGAACTCCTCGCCGGTGTCGTAAATCACGTCCAGGCCTTCGATGTGGAATCGCGCTGCCCGTGCCCGGCCGTCGCCCATGCCCTATTCCAACACGAGCCGAAGGTTTTGGCCAACCGAGAGGGTGAATTCTCTCGTGCGTTGCGCACCCCCAGCCCCGCTGTACTCAATGGTGTGTTCGCCCGCCTCCATGGGGAGCTGCCAGATCGGTGAGGCCTGCGGCACGCCACCATCGATACGGACCGCGTCCCAGGCGAGGGTCACGACGTCGAGACGGGCGTTGCCGGCCGGTGGGCTCGGCAGCGCGTATTCGCGGGTGGGTCGCGGCTTGGCCGATAGGGCCAACATCCGGCGCTCGAGCTGTGCGCCGGTCGCGTCCCCCTGCGCCTCGTAGAGCTTGGCGAGGGCGGCGTGGATCTCCGGGTTGAACGGGTTCTTGAGCCGCACCGCCTCGAAGTGGCGCCGGGCCGGGGCGAGCTCGCTGCGCTGGAAACGAATGCGACCGGCGAGCAGGTGGGCGTCGGTGCTGCGCGGATGCACCGAGAGGGTTCGATCGAGCAGGCCAATGGCGTCGTTGGCTCGGTCCGTAGCCAGGTAGGCCCGCGCCAGTCGATAGATCAGCGTCGCGTAACGCACCCCCGCCCGGGCGTAGGCCTTCTCGTATTCGATCACCGCGGCTTTGTCGTTGCCGCGCAATTGCAGCAGCTCGCCGAGGCGCGAGAAGTCGTGGGCCTCGCGGTCTTCCATTGCCTCGAGGGGCTGCTCCTTGGCGCTGTCCTTGCCGGAGGAGAGCACGATGCGTTGCGGCTTGGCGCCGGGGATGATGGTGAATTTGCGTTTCCTCACGTACCGGCGCCAGGCCCGCTCGATGCCGGCGAGGTCGAGTTTGTAGACCCGGGTCAGGGCCCGCTCGAGCGGCACGCCGTCGCCGGTGAGCTCCAGAACCTCCGGGATCGAGCCGGCGCCGAAGCGCTGGAGCAAAAACTCGATGGTGGTGAAGACCTCGGCAAAAGCCAGCGCCGCCGCCTCCTGGGAGGGCAGCTTCGCCATCGAGGGGTGCATCTGGTCGTAGG
>JAUUZB010000077.1 GCA_030590185.1 Deltaproteobacteria bacterium | reverse complement strand
GCGGTGGAGGCTCCCTCCCTGCAAATGGTCTGTTCCGGCAGGCTAGCTTCGGCCTTGCTCGCCAAGGGGGAGTGGCTGGGGATCGATCGGGACGAGGAAGAGGAAGACGAGAACGGTCTGCGGGTCGAGGCGCAGAGCTCCGAGGGGCGTGGCGTCGGCTTTTATCGGGGCAGCTTGGGCTCGACCCAGGACCCCTACCCGGGCGGGGTCCACGGCATCCTCATCGTGGCCGAGAGCTGGGACGCCAACGCCCTAGTCGAGGTGAAACTCGACCCGGCCCGGGACGCGGACATGGATGATGCCCTCGATGCGGCGGAGGTCGAGACGTACGACTATTACCTGATCTCCAAGTACGACTGACGACTTCCGGCTGGGCTCTCGGATCTCCCGGCCGGGCCTCAGGGTGATTCGTTCTCCACGGCCGCCCCCGGTGACGGTGGGCTGAGCGCCAGGCTCGTCTCGAGCTGATCGGCGCTCAGAAATTTTCGGCCGTAGCGCAGCAAACGATAGATGACCGCCCGGGTCGGTTTCTTGCCGTCCGTGCGCTCTACGACGTCGGGGTTCCAGAACTCCCAGACGATCTCGCCACTGCGGTTGACCTCCACGGCGTGTCCGCTATCGGACACGGTGGCGAGCACGTTGCCGTTGGGCAGCGCTTGGGCTGCGCCACGCAGGCGGGTAAAGAAGCCCGCGGTGGTAAAGGACCAGGCGATCTCGCCGCTGCTGGGGTTGACCTCGAGCACCCTACTTTTGCGGTCGCCGACACCGTTGTCGAACAGGAGGATGTTGTCGTTGTCGAGCAGGGTCGCGTGGTGCTGGCCATCGATCTCGCCCTTGCCCCAGGACCAGACCACCCGGCTCAGGTCGGGTGACAGGATCAAGATGCGGTCGAGCTCGCGCATCGATATCAGCACCGCCCCTTGCGGCGCGACGCCATCGAGCGGCCGATCCAGGACGATGACCGAATTGGTGTGGGTGATGTCCGCCGTGCCCTCGGGTCGGGCGAGGTCCTTTGCCGGCGTGCCCGCGTCGATCTTCTTCTTGATGCTGCGCAGGCGCGCCCGCGGCACGTACTTCTTGATCAACGGGAACAACGACGTGTCGCGTTCGATCTCGCCCGAGTCGGAGAGCACCGCGATCCTATCCTCGAGGATCGGGATCTTCGTCCCGCTGTGCTCGATGGTGCTGACCCGGCGGTGGAGCACCACGAGCCGACCGGCCGGATCAAAGGTGAAGTCGTGGTGGGCCCGCATGACTCGCTTCCAGAGCAGCTTCGAGTTCCAGTCGAAACGAGCCATGTAGCGATCCTTGGCGAGCACCACGATGTCACCGTTGGGTTGCAGCTCAACGTGCATCCACGGGGGCTTTTGGGACTCGGCGGTCCAGGTGTGCAGGACCCTGCCCTGGTTATCGATCAGCTCGGCGGTGGCGCGGTGACGCGAGCTCAACAGGTTGAGCCCGTCAAAGGCGGCCCGGGTGCTCTTGGTGACACCCCGCTCTTGGGGGTTGCTGGTCTCGGTGCGATCGACATAGCCGAGCGCCTCGAGCGCCGCGAGGGTGTCGTCATCCCCTGGCTCCTCCGGGAGGTTCTCTTTGGGGGTCACTTTCGCAGGCGCGGCGTCGGCCGGGGGCTCGGTGGGATTCGTCCGGACATCCGGCCCGGGTGCCGCGGCGTCGCCCTCGTCGACCGAGCAACCACACAACGCCACGCCCGCCATGACGGAGAGACACCACAAACTGCCGATCGAGCTCATCCGAAGCCTCGCCAATCCCGCGCCGGGAGTACTCAAACCCACTATTAACGATCAAACTCCACCCCAGCTTAGGGGAAGAAAACTGCTGGCGCAAAATCACAGCCGGACCAGGAGGATTCTGACGGCACACGACTCGGGGTGTGCCCGATCAGCCCCCCGGTCCCGGATGGGGCGCCTCGGCGCGGAGGCTCTCGCGGCCGGGCAGTCCAATCGTGTACAGGCGCTCGTTGTGGGTGGGCAGGGCCTCGACCATGAGATCCGCGGTGAGCCGGGTGTGGTTGCGCTGCAGGGTGCGGTGCAGGTGCTCGGCGCCATGCACCACGAAGACCCACTTGGCCCACTCGTCCCCGAAGCCGTCGAGGTGCCGGCCGAGAATAGTGCGCAGGACCACCGAGCGTTCGTCAATGGGCAAGCCGATCTGGTTCTGGCGGTAGCGCTCGGTGAGATCCCATTGATCATCGGCGTTGGAGGCGTAAAAGATTCGGATCGGCACGCCGAGGGCCCGCGCGCTCGAGGCGATCTCCGGCATCACCACGTCGGTCAGGAGGTTGCCCTTGCGGATCTGGATGCGACCCTGGCGATACATCTGCCGGATGTAACGATAGTGGCCGGGGTTGGCGAGCCAGCCGAAGCTACCAAAGGCCGGTCGCACCTCACTACTGTCGAGGTAGTGCTCGTGGAGCAATTCGCGATTGCGCGCCAGGGTGGCGAGGGTCGGTTGGATCTCCTTCGGACGATCGCGCAGGGAGCGCCGGACCCACCGCTTGGTGCGGCCAATGTTCTCCGGCAAAAATGCATCGAGGAAGGACTCGGGGTCCCGAGCGTTGAGGATCACGGCGCGTAGCACCTGGTGGACGCGCACCACCTCCGGGTCGTAGTCGAACAGCCAGGCCCACTCGCTGCGCGCCTCGGAGATGAAGTCGTAGCCCTGGTCCGAACCGATGCCGACATAACCACCGCCGAGGTTCTCGATGTAGGGGGAGAACAACCGGCGCAGGCCCTCGTTGCTCTTGATGTAGCTCATCGGATCACGGCAGTCGTGACTAGCCTCGCCCTGGTTCTCGCATTCCGGAATGGTCAACACGTTGGTGTCGTCCCGCACGTTCAGGAACAGGGCGAGCTGCTCGGCGCTCGGGGGTTGGAGCGAGGCTGGGGGCTCGCGTTTCTGGAGGTGCCAGAAGGGTGCCCGGGTGAGCTGGGTTTGGCTGGTCGCGCAACGGAAACTGGCGCGCGGCGCATCACCGCTCGGCTTCGCCGGGAGTCGCCAGGAGGCGCGCAGCTCTTCGGCGGACGATTGCCAGCCGCCACCCTTGAGCAGGCGCTGGCTAAAACCCTCGCACGCGATCCCGCCGCCGCAGGGCCCGAGCGGGTCGTCACCTAGGCAGTCCTCGCCGCAGGCGCGCTCGCAGCCGCCGTAGCAGTCGGTGGCCCAGTCGTTGACCCACTCGTAGCCATTCCCGGCCATGTCGACCAGACCGAAGGCCCCGGCTGGCAGGCTGCCGACCGGTTTGGTGCGACGCGGCTTACAGGCATCGAAGTGCGCGCGTTCACAGGACGGGGGCGCATCCCCCCACGGGAAACGTTGTGCGGTGGCGCCGTTGCGGGCGGCCTTTTCCCACTCCGCCTCGCTCGGCAGCCGCTTGCCCGCCCACGCACAGAAGCGGCTGGCGCCCAACCAGCTGGCCGGTAGAAACGGCAGATTGGCCCCGAGGAATGGACGCAGCGCCCGCGACGGGTCCTCGCGCTTGGGGCAGGCCCCGGCCCGAATGCAGGCCCGGAACTCGGCGTTGGTCACCTCACGGCGATCGATGAAAAAAGTCGAGAGCTGCACGGTGTGGCGCGGGCTCTCGGCGGGGGTATCCTCGTCGGAGCCGATGACCGCGGGTCCCCCAGGGATGCAGGCCATGCCCTTTGGTGCCTCTGCCGCGTCGCAGGAGAGATCCGCGGGTGACGCCTTGGCCGGCGGCGGCGCGTGGGCCGGGGTGGCCGCGTCGTCCTTGCCAAAGGCCGGCCGCAATCCCACGGCAAGGACCAGTCCACCCAGGACTGCCCCGATGACGAGCGGAATGTGGCGGCACCTGTTCATTCGGTGAGACACCTACCTGAGACTACTCGAAGATGGGCAATAGATCAGCTTTGGGGCGCGCCTGCCGGTCAGAGATCGTCGAGGGCTGACGGGAACAATGAACCTATCCCCCGCTATGCAGAGCCCTGGCCTCGGCCGCACTCAAGGCACCACGGAACACCATCACCTCGTCGAGCTGGCCCTTCCAGTAGTTGTTCTCGCCCGCGGCGATCATGCCGACGGCGCAGGCGCCAGTCGGGTGGAGGGCGAGGGTCGTTCCGAGCAGGGGCAATGCCTCTCGTTGTGCCGCGAGCTCACCGTTGACGAAGAGCTGGGCGCTCCGGTCGGCGATGTTCACCACCGTCACGACGTGACTCCACTGGCCGTAGGGCAAACGGACGCCGAAGCTGTGAAAGTAGTTTTCGTCCAGGTCGGTGGCCAGTTGGAAGGCCCACTTTCCGGACGGGCCATTGCGGCCCACCCACAATACGTGCGGGTGCTTGGGCTCGGCCCCGGAGGCCTTTTCGATCAAGGTCGGCCAGCTGCCCTTGCCGCCTTTTTCCGGGCGTACCCAGGCAGCAACGCTCACCGCGTTCCAACCGTCGAACAGGGCCTCGCCGGCGATGCGCACAGCGTCCCGTTTGCCATCCAGGGCGATGCCGGTGCCGATCTTGCAGGGGACCAGGCGCGGCGCGCCCACCATGGTGCCGGCATGTGCGTCACCGACGCGGTTGGGGATGGCGCTCTGGCTCGCGCTCGGGCTTGCGGGACGCTCGAAGCTCCAGTGGGCAATCAAGGATCCAGGATCCACTGAAGGCCGCGGCGGTGACGGAGGAGGAGGACTCTCGGCGTAGAGGCGCGCGACCTCATCCCGGCTGAGCGCGCCGCGATAGATGCGCAGCTCGTCGATGCCTCCGCGCCAACCATGGTCCGGCTCCACCGAGCTCCCGCCGATGAGGAGGGCGCCGGCTGACGACCCAGCGATCCGCGCGCCGTCCAGGGTCAACCCGGTCGCGCTGGCGCGGCGCTTGCCATTCACGAACAGATGGATGACCCCGCGCGGCAGGTCGATGACCCACACGACGTGCACCCAGCGACCAAGGGCCGCGGTCGCCACGAAGCCCTGGCGGTGATGCTCACCGGCGTCGGTGGTCAGTCGGCAGAGCCAGTTGCCGCTCTTGGCGTTGAGTCCCAACCACAGGCGCGGCGAACCTTTGCTGCGAGGGCCGCCGCTCGCCTCGAACAGGGTCCGAAAACGCCCAGCGCCACCGGCGCGCGGCTCAACCCAGGCGGCGACGCTCGTGGCTCGCCAGCCGTCGAAGGAACCGGCCGGGAGCAGCAGGTGACCCGGATCACCGGCCAGGGTCAGACCACGGCCCACGGCCCCGTCGCCACGCTCGGCGTTGCCCACCAGGGTCGCGTGTCGGTCATGGCCCGAAACATCGAGCGCCCGGGCGCCCCCCTTGGCGTCAAAGCTCCAATGCCCGACCAGGGTCGTGGAGGGATCGCCGCGGGTCGCCGCGGGGGTCAGGCCAACAGCCAAGCTCGCGGACGGATCGGCCCGCGCTACCACGGGTGTTAGATTGATCGCCACGGCGCACGCCAGCGCCCAACCCCCGCTGACTCGCTCGAGGCTCACGTCTACCGAAACCCCCGGTTGTAATAGGCGGTGATCACCGGCCGCATCTTGGTGTTCGGCCGCAGGTCCGGCGGCGGCACCAGAGCGTCCCGCCCAAAAACGAAGGAAGCGCGCAACAAATCCGGGGTGAGGTAACGGGTGGGCACCGCAAGCTCGGTGACCGCTGCAATGCGCGCCCGCATCGCCTCTTCGCTCGAACCGTCGGTCCAGGCCAGCTGCCAACCCCAGTCGCCGAAGCTCGGCAGGTAATCGCGGTAGGGAAGCACGGTGTAGCCGGCCACCCGCAGGGACTCGGCGATGCACAAAAAGACGTCCCGGGCCCGATAGGGGCTGGTCGCCTGCAACGCCACGAGCGCCCCCGGCGCCAGGCGCTCGCGCAGGGCCCTGTAGAAATCTACTGAGTAGAGCTTAGCGAGCTCCAGGGTGCGGGGATCCGGGAGATCGATCAGCACCACGTCGTAGAGACCGCCCGCGGCGCGGACGAAGTTATCGGCGTCGACCGTGAACACCTCGACCTCGGCCAGGTCGTAGATGTCGTCGTCGAGCAGCTCGCGGCGCAGGTGGCTCGGGCGGGCGATCCGTTCGGTTGGCCCGGGGCTCCGCGCCGGTGACGCCACGGTGGTCGAAACCCGCGCGTCCGCAAAGGCGTCGTGGTTGAGCCGCACCAGCTCCGGGTGCTCACTCGCCAGGGCGATCATGCGCGCGTCGAGATCGACGAGGGTCACCTCGCGCACGTCGCGGTAGCCGACCAGCTCGCGTAAGGCCAGCCCATCCCCGCCGCCGAGGATCAACACCCGGCCGTGACGTGGGGCGAGGGTCATCGGCACGTGCACGAGCTGCTCGTGGTAGATCGCCTCGTCGCGCGAGTCGAATTGCAGATGTCCATTGATGTAGAGACGGCTCCGCTCGGCGCGTTGGGTGAGCACCAAGTGCTGATAGCGGGTGGTCTCGCTGTGCAGGATCGGATCCTCGTAACAACGCTGCTCCAACGCCGCGACCCAGCCGTCGCCAAACAGGAGCCCAGCGGTGAGCAGCAACGCGCCACCGCCGATACCCACCACCAGCAACCCGGGTCGCCGGACCAAGGGCCAGAAGAAGGCGAGGCCGAACCCCGCTAGGGCGACGTTGGCGCAACCCATGATCATGGCGATCGAGGCGAGGGAAACCCAGCTCAACAACACGTAGGTGAACAACAGGGCGCCGACCAGGGAGCCGACGTAGTCCATGGACAGGATATCCCCGAGGTTGGTCCGCAGGCTGTCGGCGTGGGTGCTGTTGATCCGGATCAACAACGGGATCTCCAAACCGATCAACGCGCCAATACAAAAGGCCAGGCCGTAGAGCACCAATTCGTGGGCGACCAGGTGCACGAAGGCGACATAGGCGAGTAGCGCGCCAAAACCGCCGAGCAACCCGAGCAGCAGCTCGAAGCGCAAGAACCAGTCGACCAGATCCCGCTCCAGGCGCCGCTGGCCCAGGGCACCCATGCCCATGGCGAACATCATGATACCGATGATCACGAAGATCTGCTCGTGGGAGGAGCCCAGCAGGTTGTTGCCCTGCAGGCCGAGGGCATACTCGTAGACGATGCCGCAGGTGCCCATCACCAACATCGACACGGCTAGGAAGGCGCGGGTGTAACGGAAGCGCCCCAGCGGCGCGGTCGGTGTGGCCTCGCTCACAGCAAAAAGAAGATCATCACCGCGAAGCCGTTGGCGATGGCGCCCTCGACCCAGGCGGCGTTGAGGTTCTGATCGTTGGCGATCTCGTAGTCGAGGGAGGAGCCGGGCAAAAAGACCAGGTCGGTGAGCTTGCGCAGACCATAGAGCAGGAGAAAGCCCAGGAGGATCTCGATCCCGAACCAGGTGAGGTTCTCGCTCCAGCTCTCGAACTCCGCCACCGTACCCTTAAAGACGATGATGCTGATGGCGATCATGCTCATCCCCATGGCCACGCCGGCGGCGACGTTGTCCCGCTCGATCTCGGCGTGCAGATCATACGAGGTGATCAGCTGGTAGAAGCGCGCGAACAGGATCAAGGCGAGCTGCCCGAGCAGGAAGAAGACGAGGGCGGTGAGTGGGCCGCCGCCCTCACCGTGGATGGCGCCGGCGATGATCAGGGAGCTGCCGATGTAGGAACCGGCCTCCACCGCGCCGGTGCCAACGTTGCGGTCTTCGATGATCTCCTTTTTGGTGTCGAACTGAGTGAGCACCAGCTTGTCGACCGACAGCCGCGCCAGGTTGAGCGCCAGGATGCCGGCGAGGGCGTAGGCGACGTCGATGCCGACCACCAACAGCAGGTCGAGCCCCCCGAGATCGCTTTCGAGCTCCGGACCAAAGGCGGCGCCGAGAAAGATGATCACCACCGCGATGAAGTAGCCAGCGACCGGCAACCCCAACGCCGGGTTATCCTTCTCGGTCAGCTCCTCATCGAGGTTGTAGGGCGTCAGCCAGTCGAGCACGTAGCGGGCGATCACCAGCACCATCACCCCGGCGATGAGGTAGGCGATGCCCAGGGCCAGGGAAAAAATCTCGGTCGAGATGAGCTCCATGGTCACTTTCCTCCCCCGTAGCGGCTGCCACTCGAGCTGCCGCTGCGGTAGCTCGAGGTGTAGCGGGTGCCCCGGAAGGTGCGTCCGCTCGAGATGTACTTGCTGCTCTTGAACATGTTGTTGCGGTAGTACTTGGAGTCGCCGTAACGCGCCCGGGTGAAGCTGCCGTTGTTGCCAAAGGCGCCGCTCCCCAAGAAGACCTTACGGTTGGTGCGGGCGTCGGCGTAGCGCTGGCCCATGCCCCGGGTCGGGACGTGGTGGTTGGCCCAGAAAATGGTCCCCAGGCCGACGAAGGCCGGCACCCAGATCCACTTGGAGCCTTCGCCGGTACCGGGCTGCCAGCGACCGAAGCGGTTTTTGTCCTGGCCCGGCGGCGGCAACAGGCTGTAGCCGGCCGGGGCCACCTCACTCACCGCCTCGTCGTCGAACTTACCGGGGGCCTTGTGGGCGATGGTCATCCCCATGTGTTGCTCCGAGGCGTCGTAGATCGATTTGGCAACTGACTCCCAAGCGTCGGTAATTTGTGGTCCGCTCGCCTTGCCGCCCGGCGCCACCGACACCCGCACGGTGCGATAGTGATGCGCAAAGGTGACATCCATCCCATCCTTGACCTCCATGTCGACTAGGATCTTTTCCCAGGCGGCGTAGAGCTGGAGGATCTGCGCTGGGATTTGCTCCTCCGCCCGCCGCACCGCCTCGCCGAGCCCGGCCATGGTGCGCCAACCCTCCGGGAGGCTCTGACAGACCGCGGCGTCGAGCTGCCCGCGCTTGGCTGCCTGGTGGGCGCTGGCGTGGGCGCGCCAGGTCTCGAGGGCGGTCTTCTGCGCGGTGACCGCCTCATCGTAGGGGCCCGTGAGCCGGTCGTGGGCGGCGTCGGGCCAGTCCTTGCGGGCGCGTTTGAGATCACGGGTGAGTCGCTCTAGCTTGGCGGCGCCCACCCGTTGGTACGCTGCTTCAAATTGGGCCACTCGATCGGGGAGCTCCCGTTTGAAGGTCAACCAACGATCCAGATCGTTGCCGATGGCGGCGGCCGGACCCATGGCGCTCTCGCGGTGATCATTGAGGGTGTGGCTGAGCTCACCGACGCGGCTAAAACTCCAAAAGCTGTCCTCGTCGATCTCCTTTTTGAGCTCGGCCAGAGTGGTGTCGTTGAGCTCCGCGAGCTTGGCCCGAGAGGTCTCGACCGTGGCGGACCATTCGGCGCTGGCCGGCTCGCATTGCGCCAACCACGGCTCGCTGACGCGGGTCGCCTTGGTGCGGGCCGAGAGCTGATCGAGGCTGGTGCTCGCTGCTAGGTAGGCTTCGTAGGACTCGCGGCCATCCTTGCGCACCGCCCAGCTCACCCCGAGGGT
>JAUUZB010000410.1 GCA_030590185.1 Deltaproteobacteria bacterium | reverse complement strand
TTTTGGCGAGGGGGAGTATCTCAGCTTCACCCACCCCATCCGCTTGCTGCGCGAGCGCTCCTACCTCGACTTCTACGAGTCGCGGGGCTTCATGGTCTTCGGCGTCCTCGGCGACAAGGCGGACCGATCGCTGGCGCCGAGCAGCTCGAACGGTGGTTGCGCCACCGCTCAGGCCGGCGAAGCCTACATCTCGGTGGCGGAGAGCACCGGCGGCGGTTGGGGCAGCATCTGCGCCGCGAACCTCTACCCATCCATCGAGGCGATCATCCTCGGCTCCCTCGGCCGCGCCTCGCCCTACAAGCTCGAGGGCTTCATCGCCGGCTCCGCGGTGCAACCGATCTCCTCGACCATCAAGGTGGCCGTGGAGGTCTGTGATCTGCCGAGCGAGTACCCGCTCTGCGCGAGTGGGACTCACGTGGAGGTCATGCCGCGCTCCCGTGACTCCGGCTTCGACTACGACACGATCAACAACACTCTGATCCTCTACGGCAGCGCGCGGCCGGTGCTCGAGGGCGACATCGTGGTCTCCTACCGTTACTGGATCGACCTGCCCCAGGATCCGTGGGGCGACCCGGACTGTCCGTGCCCCGAGACCGACGGCCCGGGCTGCGACTGTGGCATCGGCCAAGCCTGCGGCTACGACGGCACCCTGGCCGGCGGCATCACCGACACCTGTGGCGGCGCCGGTAGCCAGGCCGCTTGCGAGGACCTGCCCGGCTGCGCCTGGAACACGGCCAACGGCGGCGGTTGCTTCCCGACGGGCCTCTGCGAGCCGGATCCGACCTGCGGCGGTTTCTGCCCGCCGGGTACCATCTGTGATCCATTGCTCGGTCTGTGCGTCTGCGATCCAACCTGCGGCGACGCCTGCGGCGCGGGCGAGAGCTGCGATAACAACGCCAACATCAATGGCTGCCAGGGTCTCGATCAGGGGAGCTGTGGTCTAGCCAGCGATTGCAACTGGGACGCGGACATCGGCGCCTGCTACAGCGACACCTGCGGACAGTGCCTGTGTGACGTCACCTGCGGCGGCGGCTGTCCGGTGGGGCAGAGCTGCGATAGCGTCATCGGCTCGTCAACCTGTGGCCAGTGCGGCTGCGACGTCACCTGCGGCGGCGGGTGCGGTGCCGGCACCACCTGCAACGATGGCTCGGCTTGCACGGGCGTGTTGCAGGCGGCTTGCACCGCCGACCCGGGTTGCGCCTGGAGCACCAGCTTCAGCGAGTGTTACTCGCCTAGTTGCGGCTTCTGTCAGCCGCCCCAGTGCGGCAACTGCCCGGCCGGCTTTGTCTGCGACTACGATACTGGGCTGTGCGTCTGCGATCAGACCTGCGGCGGCAGCTGCCCGGACGGCCGGTATTGCCAGGATGACACTGCGCTGGCGGCCTGCGGCCAATGTCTCTGTCTGTTGGACTGCGGGCAATCGGACTGCGCCGCCCACGGTAGTCTGGCGGTATGTGAGGCCGACGCCTGCTCCTGGGACGGCAGCTCCTGTAATGCGTGCATCTCCGGGAGCACCGCCTGCGACGGCGACACCGGGTCCTCCACCTGCGGACTGTGCGTCTCGGCCCTCGATTGCTCGGGCGGCTGCAACGAGGCCTGCGCCTACGTCAGCGAGGGAACCTGCAACGCGGACACCGACTGTCGGTGGGCGCCGTGGCTGGACGCGGCCGGCGCCTGTCACCCGCGGGTTTGTCAAAACTGCGAGCCCCCCCCGGTCGAGCTTTGTCTCGCCGACCCGACCTGCTGCGGTGCATGCGGCGTGGACAATGGCGGCAACCCGGCCGACACCTGCAACATCACCACCGGATCCTGTGAGTGCGATATCAGCTGTGGCGGTGGTTGCCCGACCGGGCGCTACTGCGACGGCGATCCAAGCCACATCGAGACCTGCGGTCAGTGCCTGTGCGACACTAGCTGCGGCGGCTCTTGTGGCCCGGGGACAGAGTGCGACCTCGATCTCGCCTCACCCACCTGTGGGCTGTGCATCGTCGACCCGACCTGCGGCGGCCCGTGCAATCCGGGATGCGTCTACGGCACCGAAGCGACCTGTGACGCGGACAGCGAATGCCGCTGGGCGCCATGGCTGGGAGCCTCCGGCGCCTGCACCCCGATCGCCTGCGAGGATTGCAACCCGTTGGTCGGTTTGTGCGTGGTCGACCCGACCTGCTGTGGGGCGTGCGGGCCGAACGAAACCTGCAACTCGATCACCGGCGCCTGTGCGTGCAACATTGATTGCGGCGGCACCTGCCCGGGCGGCACGATCTGCGACGGGGTTGTCGGTAGCGCGACCTGCGGCCAGTGCGTCTGCGATGACACCTGCGGCGGCGCGGGTGCTTGCCCGCTAGGGACCCTGTGCGACAGCAATCTAGGCTCGGCCACCTGCGGCCTTTGTCTCGCCGACCCGACCTGTGGCCAACCGGGGGGCGACTGCAACCCGGACTGCTCGGTCGAGATCGACAGCGGCGATTGTGATGCACGAGCCGAGTGTCGCTGGGCGTCCTGGATGAACAGCGGCGCCGGCGGCTGCTACCCAACGACCTGCCAGCTGTGCAACCCGAGCGTCGGCTTCTGCCAGCCGGATCCGGATTGTTGCAACGCCTGTGGGCCCACCGAGACCTGCAACGCGCTGACCGGTGCGTGCGAGTGCGACACGGACTGCGGCTTCGCCTGCGGTCCTGGGCTGCACTGCGACAACGACGCCGCCAGCATCAGCTGCGGCCAGTGCCTGTGCGACACCACCTGCGGCGGTGACTGCCCGCAGGGTCAGGTCTGTGACGACAACTCCGAGTGTGGCGGCCTCGACATCGCCACCTGTGCGGGTGCGCCCGACTGCGAATGGGCCGAGGAGCTCGCGGACTGTGTGTCGTGGTTCTGTGGCCTCTGCGTCATCGACCCGACCTGCGGCGGCTGCCCGCCGGGCTGGGTCTGCAACCCGACCACCGGCATTTGCGAGCCGGAGTGCCCGGATTGTCCGCCGGGGGAGATCTGCGATCCCCTCACCGGCACCTGTATCTGCGACCAGAGCTGCGGAGTGGCGGTCGGTTTGCCCGATTGCCCGATCGGCTCACAGTGTGACGGCGAGCTCGCCTCGCCCACCTGCGGCGAATGTGTATGCGAGACCACTTGCGGCCAGACGGTCTGCGCGCCGCTCGGTGATCAAACCGCTTGCCTCGACGCCGGTTGTTTCTGGGACGCCGCCGCCAGCCAGTGCGAGGCCTGCGGCCCGGGTACGCTCTGTGACGATGGGTTCGCCTGCACCGGCCTAGAGACGTCGGTGGGCGGGGTCTGCGAGCAGGCGCCCGACTGCATGGTCGACTCCCTAGCGGACGAATGCGTGTCACCGACCTGCGGCTGGTGCGTGATCGATCCGCTGTGCGGCGAGGAGTGCCCGCCGGGCTGGATCTGCGATCCGGTCACCGGTCTGTGCGTGCCAGACGCCGACTGCAACTGCCCACCGGGGTTGACCTGCGATCCGGTGACCTTGGTTTGCCGGCCGTGCGGGGAGGAGTGTTAGGCGGACGAGGGCCGGCGTAGGATCGACCGGTTAGGGCCCCCAACCCAGAGCTGATACCCAAAAGACCCATGGCGCCGCGCCCGTTGCCCATCGATCCCTTGTTGCCAGAGATCGTCGCATCCCTGCGCGCCACCCCCAGGCTCGTTCTGCGTGCCGAGCCCGGGGCCGGCAAGACCACGCGGGTGCCGCCGGCGATCCTCGATGCTGGCTTGGTTGGTGACCAGGAGGTCTGGGTCGTGCAACCGCGGCGGCTCGCCGCGCGCTTGGCGGCTCGGTGGGTGGCGCAGGAACGTGGGGAGGAGGTGGGCGGGGTCGTTGGCTACCAGGTGCGGTACGAGGACGTCACCAGCAACCGCACTCGGCTGCGGTTCCTGACCGACGGTCTGTTTGCCCGGCGGCTGGCGGCCGACCCAACCCTACGGGGCGTGGGCGCCGTGGTGCTCGATGAATTCCACGAGCGACGGATAAACGGTGACATCGGCCTGGCCTTGGTGCACCGCCTGCAACGAACCCGGCCGGAGCTCCTGCTGGTGGTGATGTCAGCGACCCTGGCGGGTGAGGAGCTCGTCGCGGCGCTGGCGCCATGCCCGCTGATCGAGGCGCCCGGGCGGGTCTTCGAGGTGTCGGTCGAGCATGCGCCGCGGCTCGATGACCGACGGTTGGCCCAACGGGTGCGCAGCGATCTCGGACGAATTCTGGCGGACGGGGCAGAGGACGGGGATGTCCTCGTGTTCCTTCCCGGTTTCTACGAAATCAACGCGGCTGCGGCTGCCTGTGCCGAACTGGCCCGAGCCCGGGATCTCCTGATCCTACCGTTGCACGGCAGCTTGTCCCCTGAGGAGCAGGACCGCGCGGTGCGGCCCGCGAGCCAGCGCAAGGTGATCCTCGCCACCAACGTGGCTGAGACGTCGGTCACCATCGCCGGGGTGACCACGGTGATCGACAGCGGCCTGGCGCGGATGGCGGGTTTTGACCGCTTCAGTGGCCTGCCCACCCTCGAGCTGCGACCGATCAGCAAGGCGTCGGCGGCCCAGCGTGCAGGCCGTGCGGGCCGCACCCAGCCGGGGCGTTGCCTGCGCCTGTTCACCCGGGTGGAACACGACCAGCGGCCGGCCTTCGAAACCCCGGAGATCCTGCGCGCTGATCTGACCGAGGCCCTGTTGCTCCTGCGGGCGATCGGGCTCGCGCCGAGCGACCTGCCCTGGCTCGACCCACCACCGGAGCGAGCTCTGGCCTCGGCGGAGCAGCTTCTGCGCAGCTTGCGGGCGAGCGCACCGGGTGAGCCGATCACCGCGCTCGGTCGGGAGCTGCTGCGTTGTCCGGCGCACCCGCGGCTTGGCCGCCTGTTGTTCGCGGGCGACGATCTCGGGGTAGGGGAGGACGCCGCGGTGGTGGCGGCGGCCCTCGGGGAGCGCGACCTGCGCACCAACCACGGCCGGAGTGGTGACCGGACGCTCTCCGATTTGTTCCTGTTGCGTGATCTCTTTTGGCAGGCCAAGGGCGCACGTTTTGGCGCCGACCCGCTGCGCCGTCTCGGCGTTAACCCGGCGGTTGCGCGCCGGGTGGGACGCGCCCGGGATCAGCTCCGCAGGTTGTTGCGCACCCGACGCTCGACGAAGGAGGAGGATCGGGATCTAATGTTACG
>JAUUZB010000560.1 GCA_030590185.1 Deltaproteobacteria bacterium | reverse complement strand
TCACCGTTGGAGCTCGCGACGCGCACCTGATTCGACTCGAGCGCAGTCAGAAAACGCCGGGCTTCCTCGTCGCCCCACGTCGCGAACAGCGCCGCGACGTGCATGGTCGTCGTGCCAAAGAGTGGATTGGCGATGGCGGTTTGGCCGCGCCAACGCGCGTCCGCGAGATCCCGAATGGATCGCGGCATGGCATCGGCGGTCACCAAATTTGTGTTCACGAGCAACACCCGGGCACGCGCCGCAAAGCCGGTCCAGGTCCCGTCCGCGGCCCGAAACTCTTCGGGCAGGCCGGCTGCCCCCGCCGGAACGTGCGACTTCACCAACCCGCGGTCGATGAGGACAAACGGCCGCACGGGATCGCCGGACCAGAACAGGTCAGCCTGCGGTTGATGGGCCTCAGCGATCAAGCGGTTGAGGACCCCGGTGCTCTTGGTCTCTTCGGTGTCGAAGACCGCCCCCACGCGGAGGCCCGTGGTCGCCTCGCAGTAGCGAAAGATCGGCTCGGAGAACACCTGGTCAACCGACGTGTAGACGACGACCTCGGAGCCATCGCAACCCGAACAGCCTCGACATCCCAGTCCGCTGATCAACGCCGACATGGCAAGGGCGAACAGCAAGGCCAGGGTCTTTGGTGTCGTGGTCTTGATGGTCCTCATGGTCGTCCTCTCGCCGATGGCCACCGATTCCTAGCCGCGATGTGGATGGGATGGAAGGGGTCTGGGGGCGGCGCGTGCAAACGTGATGTGAACGTTGGAGGAGGTGAGTAGTCGGCTGACCCGCGTGCACCCACCTCCCGCATCTGGCATGGTCCGCCCATGCCGACGCACCGCCGCCTGATCGTCATGCGCCACGCCAAGAGCTCGTGGAAGAGCGAAGCGCGCACCGATCACGAGCGCCCGCTCAACAAGCGCGGCCGGCGTGATGCGCCGCGGGTTGGCGCCCACCTCGCGGAGATCGGCTGGCTGCCGGACCTGGTGCTCAGCAGCGACTCGATGCGCACCCAGCTCACCTACGCCGGACTCACCGACGGTCTCGGCTCGGTTCCGGTCGAGTGGCTGCCCGCCTTCTACCATGGCGGCACCGAGGCGTTGCGCACGGCGCTGGCCGAGGTCCCCGATGAGATCGGCAGCGTGTTGGTGCTCGGTCACAACCCAGGCTGGGAGGAGGCGGTCGGCTGGTTCACCGGCGGATCGATCATCCTGAAGACAGCCTGCGCGGCCCTGCTCGAGAATGACAATCCTTCCTGGCCAGCCGCCATCGCCGAACGCGGGGTCTGGCGCGTACACACGGTGATCCGGCCCGGGGAGGTCCCCCGGTGAGCCGAGCTCGCGACCGACAACCGTGAAGCGCCCCCCCAAGCGCCTGGACGCCTTTTTGGCCCGGGCGGGCCTCGGCAGTCGCCAACAGGTCCGCCGGCTGATCCGCAGCGGCCGGGTGGAGGTCGACGGGGAGAGCTGCCCACTCGCGAACACGGTAGTCACCGGCCGGGCGGTTCGCGTTGACGGTGAGCCGGTGGAGCTGCTCGGCGTCGAGCACATCCTGCTGCACAAGCCGGTCGGTTACGCCTGCAGTCACAACTGGAAAGAGGCGCCGATCATCGACGAGTTGCTGCACGGGGCCTGGGCGCATCTGGGGCTCGAGCCGGCCGGTCGCCTCGACCGCGAGACCTCCGGGCTGATCATCTTGACCGTTGACGGCGCCCTCATCCATCAACTCACCTCACCCCGCCGCAAGATCCCAAAACGCTACCGCATCACCTACGACGGGGAGCTCCCAGCCGACGCGGTGCAACAATGCGCCGACGGCATCCCGTTAGAGGAGGAGGGCGCACGGCCAACCCGGCCAGCCCTTCTCCTGCTCGACGACCCCGGCGAGGCAACCCTCTTCCTGTGGGAGGGCCGCAACCGGCAGGTGCGACGGATGGTGAGCGCCCTTGGCGCCAAGGTGACAACCCTCCACCGGGATCGGATCGGGGGCCTGGAGCTGCCACCGGATCTCGACGCCGGCAAGGCGCGGGTGCTCGAGCCCACCGAGCTCGAGCTCCTGTTGCAACGCGATGACCCGCCGGCCTTGACCGAGCCTACCCGCTGACACACCCTACCCGGCCCCCGAGCCTCAGGAGCACCGATGTCCAACGCCCCTCGCACCCCCGGCCGCTTCGTGTGGCACGAGCTGTTCACCGACAGCATCGAGGCGTCGATGCTCTTCTACGACGGCCTGTGTGGATGGCGTTTTGCGATCAATGAGATCGGTGACCCGGAGTATCGTTTGGTCCTCGTCAACGACAACCCGATCGGGCGCCTGCTGCCCCTGTCCACCACCGCGGCGCAGGAAGTCCCGGCCCACTGGCTGCCCTACGTCTCCGTGCCGAACGTCGATCTCGCCGCCCATGCCGCCATCAAGGGTGGCGGCTCGATCCTGGGAGCGCCACGCGACATCGATCCGGTCGGACGCTTCGCCGTCGTCCAAGACCCCGGCGGCGCTAGGCTGGCGCTGTGGCGATCGGCGGTCGGTGATCCGCCCGAGAGCGCGCCAACGGTCGGGACCTTTTGCTGGAACCAACTCAACACGCCGGAGCCGGATGACGCCGGGCCGTTTTACCAGAAGGTGTTTACCTGGCATCGCGCCGCGGCCAACAGCTCCGACCAACAGTGGATCTTCGCACGCGACGAGCGCGAACAGGCCGGTTTGGTGGCGACAGCCGCGGGCACCAACGCCCACTGGCTGAGCCACCTGGTAGTAACGGACCTCGACCGGGCTCGGCGCCTCACCCCGGACCTCGGCGGGCAGGTGCTGGTAGATGAGATCCTGGTCCCGGAGCTGGGCCGCTTCGCGGTGATCGAGGACAACGTGGGCGCGCGGCTGGCGCTGTTTGAAGGCTAGCCTAGTAGAAAGGCTGAACCCCGCTGGCGTGGTCGGTGACGTCCACCACCGCCTCGATGCTCGGGATCTCCCGGCGCAGCAGAACCTCGACGCCGTGGTGCATGGTCGCGCTGGCCGAGGCGCAGCCCTGGCAGCCCCCCTCCATGCGCACGTGCACCACGCGATCTTCGACCTTTTCCACGGAGACCGAGCCGCCATGTCCACCGAGGGACGGGTTGATCTCGTCGTCGAGGAGCTTCCTGACGCGCTCGAGCATCTCGGCGTCCGTCAGCGGCTCGCCCGCGTCCTGGCTCTCACCCGAGAGGACCGGCTCGCCACTGGTCAACTGCTCGCGGATCCGCTTGCCAATGGCCGACATCAGCTCCGGCCAGTCGGCCCCCGGCACCTTGCGAACGATCACCGAGGCATCCTGGATGACCACGCTGGCCACGCCGGAGGTCGCAAACAGCTGCTCCGGGAGCGGGGAGCCCTGCGCTGCCTTTTCGTTGTCGAAGCGGTAGGGCCCACCAGCCTCGACCGGGCGGTCGACCATGAAGGTGCAAAGATCCGGATCGAGCTGTGATGGCCGGGCCTTGATTTGAATGTCGCTGTCAGCGTTGCTCATCGTCTCACCCATGGTTCTTCCCCTCGCTTGCTGCTCACACTGCGATGTCGGGTTCGGAGGAACCACCGTCACCCAATCGCCGAATGATATCGTAGGAATAGATGCCGGAGCTGTGACCATCGGTCCAGTGAATACCGATGGCGTAGCGGCCGACGCTCGAGATCTGCTTGGGCGCCACGTCGGTCGGCACCCGACTCGGGTCCAGGAGGCGCTTGCGGGTCATCTCCTCGATGCACTCGGCGCACTCGCAGGCGAGGCGCAAATCGCGCACGTCGATGGCCTGCTCCACGCCGTCCTGCCAGAGCACCTTGAGGGTGCGCTGATCCTGGCGCGCGAAACCGACCGGCACGTTGGCAGCGCCACCCGAGTCGGCCACCGCCTCCTTGCGCCAGGGCGGAGCGGCGCTCTCATCATCCCACTGCCACTCGAAGGGAGGCAGTCCAGCCGCCGGACCGCGCTCACAGGCGCCGACCAGGTTGTCGGCCACCGAGCGGTAAGCGGCGGTCACCTCGGAGTCCGGCTTGGACACCACCAGCGGCTCGCCACCGTCACAGCTCTCCACCACCTCGGGGTCGAGCGGCACCGGGCCGAGGAAACGCAGGCCCATGTCAGCGGAGAGCTTCTCGCCCCCCCCCTGCCGGAAGATCGCGGTGGTCTCGCCGCAGTGCGGGCAACAGAAGCCACTCATGTTCTCGATGACGCCCAGGATCGGGACCTGCACCCGCTCGAACATGCGGATGCCCCGGCGGGTGATCTTCAAGCTAACGTCCTGGGGGGTCGTGACGATCACGACACCGGACAACGGGATCTGCTGCACCAGGGTGAGCTGGGTGTCGCCGGTGCCGGGGGGCAGATCGATGATCAGGTAATCCAGCTCGCCCC
>JAUUZB010000069.1 GCA_030590185.1 Deltaproteobacteria bacterium | reverse complement strand
GGCCCGCACTCTTCGTGGGCCTCGCACTGGGAGTCCGTGGCGCAGAGCTCGAAACAATGATTGTCGAAGCAGACTTCGCCCTCCGGGCACTCGATATCCCGCGCCGGGCTACACTCGAGAGTACCGTCATCAAAATCACCGGCATAGGGATCCGTGCAGCCAACGAGACTGACGATAGCCAAACCGACCAAAGAAAAACCTATTCGACGCATGGGAGTCCCCTTTCGGACCACGGGTTGATGGCGGAGGTTTTTGCGAAAACCAGGCCAAACGCTCAACCCGTGCAATTGCGGGAAGTTACGCGACGTCGAGGCAGGGGACAAGCCCCGAGGGTACCAACCCGCCACAGCTTTGAGTCGCAGAATGCGACTTGCCTCGCCAGGCCCACCAAGCGGCGGCCGTGGCCGGCACCCAGGACAGGTCGCCGGGTGCACTGCTAGGCGGTCGGCGATGCAACCAGTTGTTGCTGCTCACAGTGATTCGCAGAACCACCGTATTCTCGTTGCGCCGTGTCGATCAGCTCCCCTCGTACGCGCCAACGGAATACGGGCTGTCCCGCTCGGTGCCCTCGATGTCTTCGCTTGGCACCCCCGAACCCTCCGTGCCCCCCGTGGCGATGCCATCTGGATCGGTATTGAGGAGTAGGTGGAGGTCGTTGTCCTCCCAGGTGCCGAGCTGATTGTCCGGCCCGTCCAAATCGACGAACACGGCCTCGAGCGCGAGCGCGGTCGTGAAATTGTCGTAGTCAGGAACATCATCGATCGCGATCACCGTTCCGGTGTCGCCGTCCCAAAAGAGCCCGCCTGGAGCGGCGAATAGCAGGTTGTGGGATGCTCCGAGGTCCCAGCCCGTGGCGTGGATCGCGTGCCGCCCGCTGCCTCCAGCGGTGCACAGGATGTTGTTGATCAGGGTCGGGTCCGAGTCTTCGATAAATACAGCGGTTGTGAGCACGGTGCCACCGGCCGCCACGATGGTGTTGTTGACTAGCTTCCTGTTATAATGTTCCGCACCGATGATGGCGGTGCCCATGCTGTGCTCACCACCGGCGTCTGTCACAATGACGTTGTTGTACGCTTCGAGGCCGGCATCGCGTAGCTCGATTCCAACGCATCTACCATCCGAACCATCAACCGTGGTCGCGTAGATGAAATTGTTGTTGGCAACCACGTAGCTCGACTCCCCGGCATCAACGGCAATACTCTCAGTATACCCGCTATCAGCGATGATAACGTTGCCGGTCAGGTAGACGAAGACGAACTCACCTACCACAACGGCGCGAACGAACGATATGCCCTCGCCCGGGTCGGCCAAGACGCGGATCACGTTTCCGGAAAGGCTGGGCCTCCCTCCAAATCCATCAATGCGGATCGCCGTAGCAATACTGCCATAGGCTCGATACGACCAAATTGAGTTGTCCAGCAGGCTAGGCCCACCTCCTGCTATATGGACGGCCGGCATTCCGCCACCGTCAACAACCCCGAGCTCGCAATCACTCACGACGAGCCCGCTACTCTGCCCGGCCCACAGCGCCTCGGCCCCGTCGGCTTCCACCTCGAAGCCCTCGAGCAGAGTCGGTAACGAAATTCCCGAAGCAACGATGGCCGGTTCGTCAACGACCGAGATCTTGGTTGGCCGCGTTAGGTCCTGATTTGCCAACTCAAACGACGGGTCGAATCCCCCCGCCACATTCACCCCGGCACGAAGCACGAACGACTCGCCGTAGGCCAACGAATCACCACGACGCGCCACGCGGACCTCCGTCAGATTCAAACGATCTGCGAGCTCGAGGGCGCGCGGTATCGAACGAAACGGGTGGGTGACGTTGCCCGCCTCTGGTCGGCTGCTTACGGAACAGCTCTCGCTCGGATCACAATAGACCCGCACGACGTCATCGATCACCTCCACCACACTCGCGGCTGGTTCTGGGTTGTCGGTGACGTCTGCCCAGACCCGCCAGTAGTGAGTCGCTGGGTTGAGCGGACCCGCAATGATGGTGGAGTTGTCGGGCTCTCGCACCGTGGTGGGCGTGTCCCCCACCAGCGTCCCGAACTCCGGATCCTCCGACAGCTCCAGCACATACGAGCGGGCACCGAGGACGCCTGACCAAACAAAGAGAATGTCCGTGTCGCGCACGACTTCTCCAGCGGCCGGCAAGATGTGATCCGGCCCGTTCAGATCGACCAGCTCAGGCGAAACGCACACGAGGCCTGGCTCGACGCACTCGAAGTCACCGGGGCAATCAGCGTCGGTCGCGCAGACAATCACGGAGCCCGGGTTGGCCTCAGTCGCGACGAGGCAAGCCTGGCTCGGGAGACCAGCCGCGAGCGCGAATGCAGCGAAGAGCCGGGGCGCAGGAGAGCGCCATGACCGGTTAGGTGTGGATGCGCTGAACATATCTCGCTCCGTTGGGCTGAATCCGCTGCCGCGACTCGCGAGGCGTAGGCTCACGATCGCTTTCGCCATCTCCGCCGAGGCTATGTGCGAGCATCACCGAACGCAACTTCGTTGTGGTCGGTCGCCCAGACGCGGTCACCGACCTGAGAGCCCTGCACGAGACCGTGATAGCGTCCGTGCGAGGAGACAGCCATGCCCACTCACGACCCCACGCCCGCCAGCGCCAACGATTTCCCCGAGCGCCTCTCCCTGGTGGAGTGTCAGGAGACCTCCCTCGTCTTTGACTCCGCTGTCTTTGTGCTCCAGGCCTGCGACGACCGGGTCCGCATCACCGACGGCCACCAGGGTGAGGCGATCCTCGAGAAGAAGAACCAACAGGTCCCGTACAAGGCCGTCATCCTCGGCAGCGTGGTGCTCGCGGAGGAGATCACCGCGCCGATCGACTACGCCCGCTATTTCACGATCGATTGGTCGGACGAGCTCGCACCGCCCGAGGTGATCTTCGCGCGATCCCCAACCGAGATCGGTCGCCACTACGCCAAGGGCGGCCGCATCGAGCTCGGCATTGAGAACGTCGGCGGCTACCACATCCTCTACGCGGACGGCGTGGAGGCCGACTTTGACCGGACCGGCGACAGGGCCTTTGGCTTCGCCTTCAACACCGGCTTCTACGGCTCCTTTGAGGAGATCGGGGACGGCGCCTACACCCTCACCTTCAAGGGGGACCGCCTCGACCCGGAGGAGGACGAGCTTCGCAGCCAATCCAAGTTCGTGATTTCCCGGTCCAAGTACTCCGGGAATCTGGTGCTGGTGCTGCAGGAAGACGCGAAGGTGCTGCTCAAGGGACGAGACGCGAAGGCGTCGAGCTGAGTGGCGTGCGGCTAGGGTTCGAAAAGGGTGCCGGCGTCGTCGAGGACTGCGGCGCGTCGGATCCACACCGCGAGCGTCTCCACGTCGGCGCACGCCAGGATCCGCGCGCGCGCGTTTTCTGGCACCGCGATACCACGCGCTTCGAATACCGCCAGTACAGCCCGGGCAGTGCCCTCGACTCGGCCCTCAACTCGGCCCTCGACGCGGCCCTCGACGCGGCCCTCGGCCCTTAGCGAGTCCGCGATGGTCCTCGCAACCCTGCGCCCAGAATCACCCAGATGATCTTGTACGAAATCCAAGAACACACCTCGCTGCTGTTCGTCTCCCTGTAACACCACATAATATACCACCGCTTCGAGATCATGGAACCCTTGCGGATCCCCGGCCACCCGGCGGAAAACGTCGAGCCAATCGTTAATGAATCCCACAGCATCCCCCGCACGCAGGGCCGTGAACGCGCCCTGGGTCAATCTGGCCATGGCGCTCAGGAGGCGGCGCTGCTTGATCTCGTCTGCCGTGGCCCGGCCCAAGTCATCGAGGAGGAAGCGGAACCGCGGCAGGTGCTCAACGACCGAGGAGCGCGGCTCTGGCGCGAGGTCGATGACGTCCAATAGCTCGGTCGAGGCTGACCATCCGCCCGCGGCGTTGGAAAGAACGATCGGGATCACGGCAGGCAGCCTTTGGGCTGATTGGTTCTCCACCAGCCACCGATCCCAGATCCGCACGATGAGCCTCAGCTGCCGAAACGGCATGAGCGGATCCACCGTGCTCTGGTGGTCGAAGAGCAGATAGAGCAACGCCGTGTCGTCCCCGAGCTTGACGCTGAACAACAGGTCGGACAGGCGTTCGCTCAAGGCCTCCTCCACAAAGCTCCCGGGTTCGAGCTTCAGGGATGACCAATCGATGCGCGCAGCGAAAGAGGCCGGCAGGAGCCGCTCGAGCTCACCTTTGGCGTGTTTCGGATTGCTGAACGTATGCTTGAACAGACGATCGTGAATCGGTTTGTCCGTCATTGTGCTGCGGCACCCATCAACGGGGCTCCTGCCGCTTGGTATGAGAGATCTCCACCGCCAGGCCAGCCCCGAAGCCGTCCACCGAGACCTCGGGCGCAAACCGCGTGATCTTGCGCCTATAGGGGGTCACTCGAGTCTCGAGCTTCACGTCGATGGGCTCATCCGGTCCGCCCACGAGCCCGGGCAACGCGCGGGCCATCACCCGGCCGACGGCGGCTCCGACCGGGAGATCCTCGATAGCCGCTTCGTAACGCCTCCCAACCTCGCCCTGCTTGGTACGCGACGCACAGTCGATCACGATGCCGACTCGTTCGCCCATGGCCTTGGGCTCAACCTTTACCGGGTCCGAGCTCCCCGGGGCCATGAGCTGCGCCGCCTGCTCCGGACTGAGCGAGCGGCCGAGCGCAAAACGCCTCTGGTGGGTCACAATGACCCGGCCTCGGCCCCCGGCGAGACGAAACGGATCGAGCTGCATTCGCTCACCCGCGAGCTCGAAACCAACTGGTCCCTGGGCCTCGAAACTGAAAGCCTCTGAAACTACCAAGGTCGGGTCAGCCCCGCCATTGAGCTCGATCCGAAGCGTTTGGGAGGGCTCGATCCTGGCCTCACCAAATGCGCCGTAGATCTTGGCTCGGCCAACAGCTAGCCCGAGTTTCACGTTGATTCCGATATCCGCGCTGCCGCTGACCTCGATGGCGGAGATATTGTTGTATATTGCATCCAACTCATCACCTGACGGCATCAAGAGATGGCCCGCGAGGGGGCCGGTGCCGCCGGGATTAGCAATCTGCACGCCGATTGCGACGTGCGCCAGGGCTAGGGTATCGATCGCGCTCTTGGCGAGCGCAGCCTGTGCCTTCATCCCGGCTCGACCCTGACCTGGCGGCAGGATCAGCTCGAACTTGGCTCCCATTCCAACCAGGGCCTCGGCTTCGGCCCCGGACTCCAAGCCCGGCACCAGCCCGGGAAGAATCTTCCCACCCACGGTACGACTCATCCCAGCCGCGAGGGACCCCGAAAAGCTGATCTTGAGCGCGCCACCCGCGAGCCGTGCCACGACCAGGCGCTCACCCGCCTTGACCTTCTTGCCATCCACGGTGACGTGGGCGCCGAGCTGAATTTCGTAGGAGTCGCCGGCGCGGAGGCTCTCGATCCCCTCGGCATAGCCGGTCGCCCCGAGCGCCTCCAAGGTGAGCTCCTGGCTGGTGCCGGCGATGTCGTGTGCGGCACGCCCGAGCAGATCGGGCGGCATCTGGGAGAACTCGGCCACGGCCCGGGCCTGTGTGCCAACGACCTCGGCCTGATTCCGCACCAGGCGCTCGACACCGTTGACCTGCGCCTCGGCGACATCGGTAACCGCACCACCGATCCGACGTTGGATCTCGGTGGTGAGGTTGAGCACCGCACGGCCCACGGCAACGTTCAGCTCCGCTGCCTTTGTCAGCACGGAGAGCCCGGCCGACCAGGTCGACTCGACGGTCTTCGCGGCCGCCTGACGCGGGTCGGCCCTGGAATCGGCCGCGGCCAATGCGTTCGGTCCCGCCCGCCCCACCGAGGGCAGCGACACCTCCGGTCGCCCGGCTCGTCCCGCGGCGCTGACCGCCGCCCGATTTCGTTGCTCGAGCTTGATAGACTTGCTCCCTACCGAGTCGAGGCTCGCCAGCTCCTTGCGGGAGGGCAGCTCGATGACTCCGCCCTCCGCTAGGCTCGCGAGATCGACATCATTGCGGGCGAGCCAGACCGTGAGCGCGTTGATGGAGCGAGTCGGCTCGCGACCGGACGCGGCGTAGTACTGTTGAACCAGACCCTCGGGCGTATCGCCTGAAATCACGCGGTGCAGGATCGGTGCTTCCTCGAGCTCAGCCGCCGCCCGACGCGGCGCACGATTACTCGGCCCCGGCCCGTCGACCCGCTCGCTGGCCTTGGATCCTTCTGGACCGCGGCCCTGCTCCGAACCTAGCGCATTCCATCCCGACCCACCGGACGCATTCTGATCCTCAGTCATCACCGCTCCTCATGTGCAAGAGAACGGCAACTCGGGTTGCAGGCTGCGGGCCAACCGCAATGGTTAATGATTACCGGCAGTTACGCGAGATACGGCATCGACTGGAATGGTCGGCGTCGCAGGCCGACACACGGCGATGTCGCGGAACACGACACGCCGGAGAACCGTGACCTGGCCCTAGAGCGCCAACCGGATTGAAATGGATCTGAATCCAATGACTCACGCAGTCAAAAAACCGCCAAGAAGCCAAGATCGCCAAGACGGAGTACGCCTGTGGCGCTCCTTGGCGCGCTTGGCTTCTTGACGGTTATCGGAGAGGGGCGTACGGCCGGTATCTTAGCGATTTCTTTCGAGGTTCAAACTGGTCGGCGCCTCACGGCGTCTGACTCGGCGCTGGCGTTCGGGCTGGCACCGGCGTTCGAGGTGGCGGCGGCGTGCGCTTCGGAATCGGGATCCGCTTCGCCCCTGGCGTGCGGGTGAACGGCTGCGGCCGCGTACCTCCGGGGATCGGTCGGGTCATGGGCGGGGTCGAGCCTGGCCGACGACGGTCGAGCTGCATGCGGGCTCGGTTGGGGACGCCTCTGGCCCCGGCGACCTGCACCACGACCGAGAAGGGTACCTTGAGCTCTGGCGTCTCCTTGTCGTTGGTCTTGACCACCAACGCCCCTGAGAAGGAACGGGTCATCAGCTCGGCCGGCACCACGACCTCGACCGCGTGGGTTCGCTTGTCGGCGGAGGCCTTGGCGACGCCCGTGAAACGTCCCGCCTGGTCGGCCACCGATACCACGCTAAAACCCTTGCCGTTGCGCGCCACCACGCTGAAGCGCAGAGTCACCGACTCCGCCGGTTTGGTGGTCCGGGCGTGCACCCGTTGGGGCTGAACCGTGATGTTGCCAACGACCCGGGCGCGCAGGTTCAAGCGCAGCACCGGCATCTCGGTTTGATCGGTTTTAATCTGGACCCGACCGTTGAGCACCGTCTCAGTGGGGGCATCTTTGCCCACCGTGATGGTCAGCTCAACCTGACGCTTATCGCCCTCTTTCTTCTCCACCATCTGGATGGCGAGATTCGGCGGCGACTCGAGCTCGAGCAGCTTGGCGGTGGGCGCAAATTTGCCGGTCAACTCAAAACTGCGGGTCAGGACCTGTCCCCGCTCCACGTCACCGAGACTAAGGCCGGACGGCGAGAAGCCGAGCAACTCTTCGATGGTGGCGGAGATTTTCAGCTGGATCGATGGATTGGCTGGATCATTGGACGGGACCCGCACGACCTTGGTCATCTTGCCGCGCTTGCCCTTGGTGCTGAGTTTGACGTTCAGTTTTCCTTCCCCGCCCGGGGGAAGCTGTCGCTCGGTGAGCAGAGCGACGGTGCAGCCTCACGAGCCCCGGGGCTTTTCTAGCCGCAACTCTCCTTTCCCTTCGTTCCTGAACGCGAAAACGTGCTCGACCGTTTGGCCAGCAACCACCGTACCGAAATCGTGGGACATCTCGGCGAACACGAGCTTGGGGGCCGGTCCCGAGGGCGCGGCGCCAGCGGGCGTGATGCCGTCAGGCGGAAGCCGTTTGCAGGCGACGAGGGCGGCCATCAACGGGATGACCGCGAACAGGATTAGGTACAGTCTCTTCATTTCGAGTCCCTTCTAGCGGGGGTTTGTATCAGGGCGAGACGCCACTCTCCAGGGCTGATTACCCCTGGGAGATCCGGTGGAGCATCTCCCAGTAGCCGGCCACGCGCGCCAGCGCCCAGACCAACAGCCAGACCAGCAGCCCCACCACCGAGAGCACCAAGGCGCTGCCGATGATCTTGCCCTCGCGGGAGAGCTTCGGGTGCCACCAGATCATCGGCAGCATGAACGGTCCGGCGATCAAGAACGCCACGAACAGCTCGAGCACGGAACGTTCGTTCTTCGCCTTTTTATTGGCAACGATCGAGGTCGCCCGCGGCGGCGCCGGCCCGAGCATCTCGTGGCAGTACCTGCACTTGATGGCCGCGTCTTGGATCTCCTCGGCGCAGTATGGGCAACGCTTCATCGCTTCTCTGCCTGACACGGGCGCCGGCCCGGCGCAAACGCGAGCCCGCCGCGCCGCGCTTGCGGAGCTCTCGGCTCGCTAGAAGGTCCCGACCTGGCCAACGATCCCCGCGGTGCCCGTATTCCCGAGGTAGCCCCCTGCGGTAGAGGCCAGCCCGCCAGGCCCCGCGGTGCCAGCGGTCCCGACCGTATAGCTGTTGGTGCCGTAGAAGTTAGGATCGATGCCGGTCGTGTACACGCCGTAGACGATGCCGCCGGCCCCGCCGCCGCCACCGCCGCTGTGCCCACCTCGTCCGCCATTGCCGCCGTCACCACCGGCGCCCGTGGTCGCGGTGCTGGCCCCCCCATCGCCGCCCGGACCGCCGACCTGGCCGTAGCCGCCACGGCCACCTTGACCACCGGCCCCGCCAACCCCGCGGGCAAAGGAGCAGTCCCGTATCGCGATGGTCGAGCTCAGGGCGAAGATCCCGAAGCTCCCGCCACCGCCCGCACCGCGCCCGCCTGCGGTCCCCGATCGACACCCGCCCGCGCCACCGCCACCACCACCGGCTCCCTTGGAGTCGGTGCCGGTGTCGCACCCGCCGGCGCCACCACCGCCGCCGCCACCGCCGCCGGGCCCGCCGAGATAGCCGTTGCCACCGATGTTGCCGTACCAAAAATCGGTGACCAACAGGCCGCCAAAGCTAGCCCCGGTGCCGCCGAGGCCGTTGGTTTGCACGCCGGCATAGCCGTTGCCACCACCACTCGCGTTGCAGGTGCTGCCACCGCCGCCCCGGTAGCCCGGCGTAGCAGCGACGCCGCTGTACTGATTGCCGTTTGCACCGGCGAGGCCCGCGGTGGCGCTGAGGCTGAAC
This sequence comes from Deltaproteobacteria bacterium, assembly GCA_030590185.1. The sequence continues at coordinate 606 of JAUUZB010000069.1, read as the reverse complement.
GGGCAGCTGGTGTCCATCTGGCCGCCGTCACCGCCGTCACCCCCGCGCGTGTTGGTGCTGCAGTTCGTGTTGCTCACCCCATTGCCCCCGGGCTCCCGCGAGCTCGTGCAGTTGGTTTGGCGCACGCCATCGTCACCGTCGAGTCCGGTGGGCGCGGTGCCGGGGTAGCTGACGCCGGGATCCCCGGTCTCCCCATCCGCGCCGTCGCCCTGCACGAAATCGCAGCGGGTCACGTTGAGGGTCGAGCCACTCGAGTACAGCACGTAGCTACTAAATCCGCGGCCATCGATCCGATTGTCGGTCGCGTCGGGCCCGACCAGCTCGAGATCAAAGAGACCCGCATCGGTGACGCCGCTGGCGTAGACCGCCATGAACTGGCCGGTCGCGGCATGCTGCGCGCCGAGCAGCGTGACCGTGTGACCCGCGGTGGCGTTGTCCGCCCGCACCCAGCTCGAGTCGTAGCCGCCATAGATCTCGATGCCATCAACGAGCTCTACCACCCCCAGATACAACCCGGCCTGCACGTAGACGTGGGGCAGGCCGAGCGCCACGGCGCGACCGATGGCGTAGTTGATCGACTTGCAGGGCGTCCCGATCAAGCAGTTC
>JAUUZB010000822.1 GCA_030590185.1 Deltaproteobacteria bacterium | reverse complement strand
TGTTCGCCGCGACAAAGAACCCCTCATCCGGCGTGTCGGAGCTCGGCAGATCATCAAACGGCACCCCGTCCTCGTGCCAACCGCAGCTCTCATCCCAGCCGGGCATCGGGATCAAACCGCGCCCCTTCTTGCGCCGCGGCAGATCCACCGCGAACTGCCAGCCAATCGTCCCCGAAGCGTCGGCGTAAACCGGAGTCACGGTAGAAATCGATCCAACCTCAAAGTTACGACGAAAACTCTCGAAGCTAGTGGCGGTGGTGACACCGTACAGACCCAGGTAGGGCCGCGGCGCCAACCAGGTAGCCGCAATCGACAGGGCATTCGCCCCGCGACAGCTCGGCGACGCCTCGAGGGCCGGGCTAATGACCGGTCCCCGGGCCGTGACCAACACCCGCTCCACGATCGGCTCCGCCCCCTTGACCGGGATCACCTCCTCGAAAACCTCGCACGGCACGAACCCGTCACCCTGACGCACCGACACCCCGTCCGAACCGATCTCCTCCAGAAAAATGTCGGTGTTATCCGCATGGGCCGCCGCGATCCCCCAGACCGCGTGGCCGTTGTGACCGGACAAGAACCCGGGCAGCCCAATGAACGACGCTCCTGCCGCCTGCAGCTCCGGCGAACGCAGGCGCGAGAGGTAGGCCTGCACCGGCGCCATGTTACCGAGGTGCGGGTCCGAGGCCAAAATCGGCCGGCCGGTGCGGGTCTTCTCCGGCGCGATGGCCCAAACGTTGGAACCCCCGCCGGTACCCACCAAGCTCGAAAAGACCGTCAGATCCGAAGCCAGGTGATCGATGGCACGGGAGATCGGGCCGTCAACACCGCCCCCGCCATAGCTCACGTAGTCGCAGTCGTTAAACGTTGAGTCGATCGCCCGCAGCGCCTCCGGGCCGTCCTCCTCGAGGATCTTGAGCCGCAGCAACTCCATGTCCCAATTCGACGGCAGGGCAAAACACAGGGAGATCGAATAGGCCTGTAAGTCCTCCGGCTCCCAGCGGCTCGGATCACACCCCAACAGTACATACGTGTGGTCGAGCTTCGGCCCGCCCCGGGTGAGCCCTTCGTTGATCCCGCGAGCAAAGGCCTCGAACATCTTCTTGACCGACTCCGGCGCCACCGCGTACTGCGGCCCGGCGGCGCGGCGAAAACCAATCCGCCGCGAGAAGCGATCCATGGCCACCCCGTCCTGGCCGATCACCTCCGCGAGCCTGCCGCGCACCAAACGCACCACTGTCTCGAGCTGCGCCGGACGATCCTGGGCCTGACAAAAGCCCAGGCCAAACCACAGGTCCTCCTCGGAGCGGGCGTCGATGTAAGGCACACCGTAGCGATCCCGCCGCACGGTGATCCGATCCCGCGCCCCGGTCACACGAATCTCGCCCTCGTGGGTCGGAAGCCGCTCCCCGAGCAGGGTGCCGAAGACGCGCCGCGCCACCTTGGCAGCGCCCGGACGCAGGCCAGTCACACCCCGTTTGAGCTGCGGCGGAAGGTGCGCCCCCAGCCGCTTGGCCATCTCCGACAACACGGCTCGCCTCCTTTGGTCGGCCCCCTGGGCCCGGCCTGGTTCGGTCCGAGGGCATGACGGATCCGGACGGGGAACTCAATGCCCCCAAAAAGCGGCAATTTCGACGCGCCGGTTTTGTGACTGATCGGCGGAGCTGGACTAGAATTTTGTCATGCCTATCCTGCTCGGGATCCGTCCAGGCGGACGTGACGGCTTCGCCGTCGTTGGCCTCTATACACCGACCGGAAAACTCCCCGGTCGTCTGATCTCCTCCGAGTCCCTCAGCGGCGTACGCGCTGTGCTCGATTCGATCCTGGGCCTGGTGGGCGAATGGGGCGAGCTCAACGCCGCCGCCATCGACGCCCCCCTCACCTGGTCCGGCACCCCAACCGGCCGTCGCCGGGCGGACGCGCTGCTCCAGGGAGAAGTCCCGAGCTGGGCGCCAAACAGCTGGTTCCGGTCGCCCAACGCCGTGCCGGGCGCGATCGCGGTGCAGGGTCCTGCCCTCGCCTGGGCGCTGGCGGTCGAAGCCAAACGCGGTAACCTGCCGCGGCACGACATCTACGAATGCCACCCGCGCGCCTCCCTGGCGCGAACCACCCGCGACATGCGCGAGGCGGTGCTGGGGTATCGCAACAGTAAGTTGCCAGCAAAAACCCGCCGCGCACACCTCGATCGCTTGGTCGGGCGTTTCGTGGACGCGGGAGTCTTAATGATCGAAACCGAGCCCCCGACCACCGCGCCGGAGCTCGAAGCGATGATCTGCGCGATCACCGCCCATGGCATCGCATTCCCAGACACCGGGTACGTGACCCACCTGATCGCCGGCGGCGAGATCCGGCCGGTCGGCCGGCGAATGATCGCGGTCCTAGACGGTCTGCCGTAGGTTACCTCCGCTGAGGTCGCGATCCGGCTTTGCGTGTGGTCGTCTGGGCTAGAGGCGACGGTGACCCAAGGCGGGCAGTTCCCGCCGGACGCGATCGAGGTCGTCGCGCACCAGGGTGGCGAGGACAAAGCCCTCGCGCTCGGCCGCCACCGCCAGCTGCGTGCCCCAGGGGTCGATGATCTGTGACTTGCCCCAGGAGGATCGCCTGTTTCCATGGTGGCCGAACTGCGCCGGCGCGATCACGAAGCACTGATTCTCCACCGCCCGGGCGCGCAGCAGCAGGTCCCAATGGTCCTTGCCGGTGTGCAGGGTAAAGGCGGCGGGCACGGTGAGGAGCTCGGCCCCCTGCTGCGCCAGGAGCCGGTAGAGCTCAGGGAAACGCAGATCGTAACAAACACTCAACCCGACGCCCCAGCCCCCCAGCGAGGTGAGCACCGGATCCTCCCCCGGCGCCACGCAACGGGACTCGGCGATGCTGGTGCCATCGGCGAGGTCGACGTCGAAGAGATGGATCTTACGATAAGCCGCGACCGTGCGACCGTCGGGGTCGATCAGCACGGAGGTGTTGTAGGTTCGCGCCGGGTCCGGGCCCCGCTCCGGGATCGACCCGGCGAGCACCCAGATCCGCTGATCCCGGGCAACACCGCGCAGGCCCTCGAGGAATGGACCATCATCCACACCCTGGGCGTGGGGGACCTTCTCCTCCTCGCGGCCGAGCAGACCAAAGTTCTCCGGTAACGCCACGAGCTGTGCGCCGGCGGCGGCGGCCTCAGCAGTGAGGTCGCACGCCCGGCGCAGGTTGCTCTCAACGTCAGCGGTGGACGTCAATTGAACCGCGGCGACCCGCAGCTCGCGCATCACGTTCGGAGGCGGAGATTGTTGAGGAGTGCCAACTGGCAGGGTCGGCTCAGCTGTAGCCGAAGCCACCCGAGGTGGACCCGGAACCACCGGATCCCGAATCTCCCCCGCCCGAGCTCGGCTCAGGCTTGGGATCGCTCACCGGGGGCGTCGCGTCGCCGGACCCGCTGCCGCTCGCCGCACCACCGCCCCAACTAGGCGTGCCGCTGCTG
>JAUUZB010000855.1 GCA_030590185.1 Deltaproteobacteria bacterium | reverse complement strand
GATCGCCCAGGGCTCGGCGTCGACCTTGGTGATCACCATCTTCCCCCCGGCGATCTTGTATTTGACCTCGATGTAGAGCGCGCTGCCGCCCTTCTTGCCAAAACTGACGACGCCACTGTCCTCGGTCAGGACGTGCGTCTGACCCGGCTTGCCGTTGACCCTGGGGGGGAGATAGGGGCTCGCCGAGGCGACCAGGGAGCGAACACCGGAGCTCCTCGCCGGCTCGTCGGCCTTGTCCGGGCGGCTCTTCTTCTTCTTCTTTTTGCCCTTGGTGCCCCGCCGTTTGTCCTCCTGCGGGTCGGCACGCGGCGCCTCGACGGTGGCTGGCGGCTGGGTAGTCGCTGGCGGCTGGGTGGTCGCTGGAGGCGTGGGCGCCGTTGTTGGCCCCGGGGTGGGGGTGGGCGCGGTTGGGGGCGGCGTCTCGGTTATTACCTCAGTCACCACCGTGGTCATTGGCGTGTCGCCCTCGGGCCCACCGCCACCGAGCATGAATGCGGTCGCACCACCGGCGATGGCCAACAGGGCAATGAACGCGATGACGAACGAGGCCCGGGAGCGCGGCTTCTCAACCACCACCTCCACCCGGGCGGCGGAGCTGTGGGCCGCGACCGCCGCGTCGTAGTGCTCGGTCGGTTCGTCGTCGAAGCTCGGTGGGGCGTCATCGAACTGGCCCGCCTCGCCGAGCTCGTTGAGGTGGTCCTTGTCGGTGGGGCGCCGGGCCTCGTGCTTGCCTGTTTGACCGCTGTGGCTGTCGGCCACCGCGGCGCGCATGTTCTCGAGGTCCTCGGTGGTCGCCGTGTCGGTTTCGACGATCATCCGCTTTTCCTGGATGATCTGATCGGCGAACAGGTCCTGCATGTACTGCGGCAGGGGCTGGGGCGGCTTCTTGATTTCGCTCGACATCAGGAGCTTCTGCAGGTCGTCACGCATCTCGCTGCAGTCCTGGTAGCGCTCCTCCCTTTTCTTAGCCAACGCCTTGCGAATGATCGGATCAAAGGGGGCGAGCCGGATGTTGGTTTCCGAGGGCAGCTCCGGCTCGTGACGTTGGATAGCGTCGAGGGTGAGCACCACGTTCGCCTTGGCGAACGGGTTGATGGTGGTCAGTACCTCGTTGAGGCAGATGCCGACCGCAAAGATGTCGCTGCGCTTGTCGAGCTTTTCGGCGGCGCTCTGCTCCGGCGACATATAGACGAACTTGCCCTTGATGGTGCCGGCCTGGGTCTCGTGCTCGTTCATGTCGCTCTTGGCGATGCCGAAGTCGATGACTTTGACGTCACCGCCGTAGGAGACCAGCGTGTTGTGCGGGTTGATGTCGCGGTGGACGATGCCGAGGGGTGACCCCGACATGTCGGCGGCGTTGTGGGCGTAGGAGAGGCCGGCGCAGAGCTTAGAGATCAACTCGATGGCGTGGGCCGGCGGTATGTAGTCCCCGAGGTCGCGGGCGCGGTCGATGACCTCGCGCATCGACTTGCCGTGGACGTACTCCATGGCGATGAAGTAGCCCTCGTCGAGTTGCCCCATCTCGTAGATTTGAACGATGTTGGAGTGGGTGAGCTGCGCCGCCACTCGCGCCTCGGCAAAGAACATGTCGAGGAACTCTTCGTTCTCCACGAACTGCGAGAGGATGCGCTTGATGACCAGCAGCTTTTCAAAACCGACCGGTCCTTTGATCTTGGCGAGAAAGATCTCACCCATGCCGCCCGCGGCGATCTTCTTGAGCAGAAAATATCTGCCGAAGGTAGTGCCTTCAGCGCCAGCCAATGCGTTCACTCTCCTCGAATATGCCCAAGAAAAACCCCAACCCCATAAACAGTACGGGCCGACCTGTTCGCGGTCAAGTTTACATGGTTGGTGAAGATGAAAGGTATGCGGAGGTACGACACCGGCGTGTCCCACAATGAAGGACGGTGCGGGCGGGTGTCGGCTGTCGTACCATCTGGCGCGGCAGGGGGGACGGCATTATCATCTGGGCAGCACGATATGGAGGTTCCAATGCTGGCCAGGCGATCGCCCCGTGACGTTCAAACCATTGTTGAGGCGCAGGTGCGCAAGTGGTCCATCACTGACCACGGACGCGAGAAGGAACGGGCCGCGGCCAAGTCGGTCGAGCCCTGGCCCTTGATCACCGTGTCGCGGGAGTTCGGTACCCAGGGGGCCGCAGCGGGCAAGCGGGCGGCGGAGAAGCTCGGCTTCAGCTTCTGGGATCAGGAACTGGTGGCCGCCATCGCTGAGCAGACCGGCGCCGAGGAGGCGCTACTCGAGTCCTTGGATGAGAAGGCCCGGGGTCGACTCGAGGACTTCATCCGCGACACCGTGGGGGGCTCCGACGGTACGGCGAGCGACTACGTGCGCCACGTGGCGCGGGTCGTTGGCACCATCGAGGATCACGGTGGCGGTTTGGTCATCGGACGCGGCGCCCAGTTCGTTCTGGCGCCGGAGGCGGCCCTGCGCGTTCGCGTGATCGGATCGTTCGAGCGCCGGGTTGCGGGCTTTGCGGAGCGGCAGGAGCTGACCCGCAAGGAGGCGGAGCGAATCGTCAAGCAAGTGGAGAAGGAGCGCTTGAGCTTCAACCGTCGCCATTACGACCGCGACGTCAGCGACCCGCATCACTACGATCTGGTGATCAACATCTGCATCCTCGGAGTCGAAGGGGCCGCCAGCGTGATCGTCGCGGCCTACGAGGGCAAGTTCGGGCGGCTGCCTGACGGGGCCAGGTGAGCTCCACGGATCGGCTCAGGCCCACTCCCCGGCGCGCATGACCGGTTCCCACTCGCCGTTGGCGAGTGAACCGTCAACGTCGAGGGCCGCGGAGCCCACCATGAAATCGAGGTGCAGGAGGCTGTCGTTGCCCCCCGCCGCTTCGAACTCCTCGCCGCTCATCTCGGTGCCGCCGCGCAGGCAGACCTGAAAGGCCTTGCCCAGGGCAAGGTGGCACGCGGCGTTCTCGTCAAACAGGACGTTGTGAAAGAGGATCCCGGTCTGGGAGACCTGCGAGGAGTGGGGGAGCAGGGCGATTTCCCCCAGACGCGCTGCGCCCGGGTCGGTCGCTAATACCTCGCGCAGGAATGCTTCGCCGCGCTGCGCTGTCGCTTCCTTGACGCGCCCCCCTTCGAAGTCGAGGCGCATGCCGTCGACCGTGTGGCCGCCGTAGTCGAACGGCTTGGTGGTGAGCACCCGACCGTCGACCCGGTCTCGATGCGGGAGGGTGAAGATCTCCTCGGTCGGTAGGTTGGGAACGAACCGCAGCTCTCCGCTCGTTAGCTCTCCGCCACGCCAGAGATGTCCTGGCGGTAGCCCGACCACCAGATCGGTGTCCGGTCCCCGCAACCGGAGTGCGTCGTACGCCTTGTCGGTCATGATCGCACAACGTCGTTTCAGCTCCGCGAGGT
>JAUUZB010000082.1 GCA_030590185.1 Deltaproteobacteria bacterium | reverse complement strand
CAGTGCGTGCTCGGCCACGAGCTCGGGCACGTCATGTGTGGGCATGCGCTCTACACCACCATGATGATCCTGATGGTGAACCTCTGGTACCTGTTCCTCGGCATCCCGGGCGGCATCTATGCCTTGATCGCCATCCGCCTGGCGCTGTTGGAGTGGAGCCGCAAGGCGGAACTCAGCGCCGATCGGGCCGGGCTGCTGGTCAGCCAGAACCCGGAGGTCAGCTTTCGGGTCGACATGAAACTGGCCGGGGGGCGCCGGACGGATCAGATGAGCGTCGAGAGTTTCTTCAAACAGGCGGCGGAGTACGACGCGGCCGGTGACCTCCTCGACGGCGTTCTCAAGCTGGCGCTGATCATGGAACAGAGCCATCCCTTCCCGGTGCTGCGGGTGGCGGAGATCAAACGCTGGATCGATTCCGGCGAGTACGACCGAATCCTCGCCGGCGAATACCCGCGCCGCGGCGGCGACGAGAAGGGCACCTGGGTCGAGGACATAAAGGCCACCGCCTCGAGTTACAAAGACTCCATGGACGCCACACAGGATCCCTTCCTCTCCACCCTGCGGGACCTCGGCGGGGGTGCCGCCGCGACCGGGAACGAGATCTTCGATTTCGTCAAGAAGACCCTCGGCTTTGATCCCCCGGAGGGAACGCCGGGCGACGAGCGGTGAAACCAACCCGACGCCCAAGGGCGGTGTTGTTCGACGCGGGCAACACCCTCGTCTTTCTCGATCACGCCGCGGTGGCCGACGCCCTCGCGGAGTTGGGGGTGGAGGTCACGGCCGAGGCGATCGCTGATGGGGAGCGAGAGGCGGTGCGGATCTATCAGCAACGCCTGCGCGAGACGGCCTCCCACAGCTGGACGCAACACTTCTCGGCGATCCTCACCAGCAGCGGCATCGACGGATCGACGGTGGGAGAGATCCTGCCGCGGTTGCGCGAGGTCCACGACGCCTTCAACTTTTGGCGCCGGGTGCCGATCGGATTGCTCGAAGCGCTCGACCGTTTGCGCGCCAACGGTGTGCGGGTGGCGGTGGTGAGCAACTCCGAGGGCAAGCTCGACGAGCTGTTTGACCGCATCGGGCTGAGCGAGCGCCTCGAGCTGGTCGTCGACTCGGCCCTCGAAGGGGTGAGCAAGCCGGACCCAGAGATTTTCCGCCGCGCCCTGACGCGACTGGACCTCGACTCGAGCGATGCGATCTACCTCGGCGACCTGCCGGAGGTGGACGTCCGCGGCGCCCGGGCCGCTGGCTTGACGGCCGTGTTGATCGATCCGGAGGATCGCTACGCGACCCTCGATGATGTCTGGCGGGTGCCGAGCGTCGAGGCCCTGGTCGACGAGCTTCTCCGGCTCCCCGCCTAAACGGTGCAGCCCCGGGGCTGCGCTGCATGCCGCCGCGTTGCTGCGATCCCACCACGGGGTCCTCGAAGCGCCGGTCAGGTGCGCCTCGAGCCCAGGTATTCCACGGCCTTGCACCGCCGGCGGCTACCTCGCCGGCTTGGCACGCCTCCTGCTCATAGCTCAGCCCAAGGAGGACGAGTGTCCCATGAGCAGCCACACTGAGCCCGCCCAGCCCACTGCCCTGTTTCGTTTTCTCGACGCCTTTCTCCGCGAGGAGAACATCAAGTGGGTGCTCGGGGCGGGTCTGGTGATCCTGCTCGGCTCCTCCGCCATGGCGGTCGGCAGTCACTGGGGCAACTACACGCCGGTGTGGAAGTACCTGGTGATGCTCGCCTACACCGTTGTGATCTACGGGGCGGGTCAGGTGAGTTATCGGCACCTGAGCCTGCGCACCACCGGCACGGTCTTGATGGCCCTGACCGTCCTGCTGCTGCCGATCCTCTTTGCCGGCTGGCACGGGCTGTCGGTCGGTGGCGCAGGTCTCGGCATTGCCGGGATATCGCTGTTGGGCACCACCATCGCCTTCACTTGGGTCGCCGCCGGCAGGATCTTTCGTCACTTCCTACGCGGCGCCCAGCTCACCTTCACGGCCAGCTACTTGCTGCTCTGTCTCGCTGGGGCGCTCGTGCCGCTGCTGCCCACTGGCGCGAGCCCGTTGGTGGCCTTCGGGTTGTGGGGGATCTTCCTGGTTGGCAGCGTCAAGGTGAACCGCCACGTCTTCTGGTTGGTCGAGGAATACCAGCGACCGCGCATCTTTGGGTTCTTTCCCATCGCCTTGCTCGGGGCGCAGTTCCTATCGGTCTTCGTGCTGCACCTCGCCTGGCAGATGGACATCGCTTGGATCGGTTTCGGACTGGCGTTGGTCGCCCTGCCTATCCTACTGACCGCCGACGCGGTGGTCCGCGTTCATCAACAACGCACCGCTGACCTCGCGCCACCGAGGGCCGCGGTGATGGTGCCGTTCGTCGTGGGGTTGGTGGCCTGTGTGGCGGCCATGCCGATGGCGGCGGCCGGCTTCTTCGCCGGTAGCTCCGTCTATGCGTTGGTGCCGACCGCGCTGGTGGTCGGGGTGGTCATGGCGTTGGTGGCGCGACGGACCGAACGGTCCGCCTTCGTGTGGGGAATGCTCGGCTGCTCGTTGGTGGCCTACAATTTCTCGCCGGTCTTCTTCCAGGAGCTCGCCCGCCTGGCCATCGCCCAGGGCGCGGCCGCGGTTCGTGAGGAGACGCTGCCCTACGCTTTCTACGGTCTCACCTATCTCCCGCTGCTCGCGGGACTCACCTTCGTGGGGGCACGCTTGCTGCGCCAGGGCAAGGCGCTCTTTGGCCGGCCGATCCGAGCCTTGGCGATTGTCCTGCCCTGCCTGTTGGCGGTCACCTCGGTCACTGAGATCAAGGCGGTGCTGCCGGTGGGGCTCTCCATGGCGGTCCTGTTCGGAATCCAGGCCTTCGCCTTCCGCAAGCCCTGGCTGCTGTTGCTCGCCGGCGCCGCCTGGCTTCACGCCGCCATCGGTAGTGTCTTCTTTTGGAACACTATGGTTGGCGAGGTGGGGTCATCCGCGCCGTTGGGCTGGGTGTTCCTGGTGACCGCATTGGCGGCAGCGGCGCTCCTCGGCGTGGGGCCGTTCATTGACCGCAGTTTCGATCGCAGTCTCGATCGCAGTCTCGGGCGCGGGGCCGGGTGCACGCTCCGGTATCTCGAAGCCACGGGTGTGGTGGCCACGGCAGCCGTCAGCCTCGCCTGGTTGGTGATCGGCGGCGTGAGTCTTCTTCTCGACGTGGGCGATCCCCTTTGGGCGATGGCGGCGGCCGCGGTGGTTGGTGTCGGCTCCCTGGTGCGCGTTCGTCTGCGCTTCCCGGGCCACGTCCCGGCGGCCATGGCGATCTTCGCGGCCTACGGTTCTGCGCTGTTGCTGAGGGCTACCTTTGGGCCGGCGGGGTCGACCGTGGCCTCGGTGCTGTCCGTGGTGCTGCTGCTGCACTGGCTGGCGATCTACCTCCTGAGACGTTGGTCCGGCTCCCCTGCGATTGGGCTCTTCCTCCCCGACCTGCGGGCGATCGCCTACGGCGGGTTGTACCTGGCGCTCGGGGCCGCGACCATCCTGCCGCTGCTCCTGCCCTCCGGCATCATCATCTGGTGGCCGGTTCGGATCGCCCTCGGGGTTTGGTCCTTCGACGCCGCCCGGCGGTTGCGGAGTAGATCGGCGGTCTACGTTGCGCTGGCGGCCATGTTCGGCATGGTCACCGCCGGTGCCCTCGACTCGTTCGGCCTTGGTGTTGGACGAGAGTGGTTGCCCCTGGTCTGGACCTGCCTGGCGATCGGGGTCGCCGCGGCGACGCGGGTCCCACGGGTTTGGTCACGACTCGGCTTTGACGCCGTGACCCTCGGCGAATCGACGCTGCGGTTCTCTCGCATCGGCCTGTGGTGCCTGGTTGTCTCGTCTCTGCCCCTGGTCGGCTGGCCGGCGGCATTCCCGCTCCACCTCGCAGCGGGTCTCGCCCTGGTTGCCCTGTGGCACTTCGACGGATCGCCCGAACGGCGCTGGTACCTGCTGCTGCTCGCCAACCTTCATTGGTTCACCGCTGCCCTAGGCGTCGTGGCGCCCACGGCGATGACCGTGTTTGGGGTTGGCCTGGTCGGTCCGCTCTTCACGACCGTCGCCGGCATCGCCGGTATCAGCCTCGTGGCCTGGCGCCTGTTGGCGTGGCGGGGGAGCCAACATTTGGCGGTGCCGACCGAGGGCATGACGAACGGCATCGATATCTGGCGCTGGGGGCTGCGGGTGGCGTTGGTCGCCAGCCTACTCGCCAGCTTGCTGTTCGACCTCGGCGCGGCGGAGTTGGTCCTCGCCGGCATCGGCTTGACTGCTTGGGTCAGCGACGAGCTCCTCGCCGCGGTCCAACGGGAGCTGCCCTGGCGGGTGTGGCTCGCCCAGGTGATCGCCCTGCTAGGGGTCGGCTACTTCGTGGCCCACGACGTGATCAACTTTGGTCATGGGATCTCAATGTTCGTGGTCCTGGCGGTCGGCGCCGTGCTGTGGCTCGCCTCTCGATTCCTACGAACCCGCGAGCGCTTGACTGTGTTGGCGGGTCCGTTGCGCACCACCGCCCTGGTCATGCCAGCCGTCTGCGTCACCATCGCTCTCGGCCGTGAGCTGTTCGGTCAGGCCACACCCTGGCTCGGTGCCCACAGCCTGGCGCTACTCCTGGCCGGCGGCGCCTACTTCGCCCATGGTCTGCAACGCCGCTTGCGGGGCTCGTTGATCGGCTCGGCGGTCGTTCTGAACGTGGCCCTGTTGCTGCTTTGGTCCGAGCTCTCCTGGTCGGATCCGCAGCTGTTCATGATCCCGATCGGGCTCTCGATCCTGATGCTGACCCAGTTGTTGCGCGGCGCCATTCCCCAGGCCATCCACCGGCCGCTCCATTACATCGGCGCCTTGACCATCCTGGTCTCACCCACCTTTCACATCGTCACCGGGAGCTGGCTGCACCTCTTCTCTCTGATGCTGATTGCGGTGGTGGTGATGCTCGGCTCCATCGGCCTGCGCCTGCGGGCCTTGCTCTACACCGGCGCCGCCTTCCTGCTCGCCGACCTGGTCGCCATGGTAGTGCGCGGCAGCGTCGACCGCCCCGACCTGCTCTGGATCGCTGGCCTGGCGCTAGGCGCCGGCGTGGTCACCCTCGGGGCGATCACGGAGCGTCACCGCGAGAACCTGCTGCAAAACCTCCGCGCCCTGGGGGCGTCCCTCCACACCTGGAGCTAGTTAACCTCTTGCCGAGGAGTCACCGTGTCCTGGATTGAGACATTCACCTTTGTCATGCGTTCCAACGCCACCGCCCTGCGCCAAAAGGTGCAGGATCCGGAGAAGATGGTCTATCAGCTGATCATCGACATGGATGAGGAGCTCGAACGCGTTCGCCACAACGTAGCCAACGCCATCGCCGACGAGATCTTGCTGCGCAAGAAGGTCGAGCGCGCCCGGGAGGAGACCGAGCAGTGGAGCGAACGGGCCCGGGCCGCCATGGAGCGCAGCTATGAGGCTGGCGCCCGGGCAGCCCTGGATCGCAAGCTGCTCGCCGGAGATCGGGCCGATGGGCTGGAGGCGGAGTACCGCAAACAAAAGAGCCAGGTGCAAAAACTTCAGGACGCGGTGGGCGACCTGGAGGACAAGATCCGGCAGGCCCGCCAGAAGCAAACCCTGCTATTGGCCCGCTTGACCCGAGCCAGCTCCCAGCAACGGATCAACAATGCCCTGCGCGACTCCTGCCGGCACTCGGCGTTCACCCACTTCCGGGAGCTCGAGGATCGCGTCGAGCGCGAGGAGGCGATGAGTGAGGCCCATGATCGGCTCGATGGGATCGACCCGGAGGCGGAGGCGCTCGAGCGGGAGTTCGCTGAGAGCGAACGCCAGGCGCGGTTGGAAAAGGAGTACGCGGCTCTCAAGGATCGGCTCTTTGGCGACACGGGCAGCGAGTGAAGCGAATTGCTCCACCGCATCCGTTCGCCCTGAGCCGCGTGCGAAGCGCGCGAGTCGAAGGGCCCTTCGACACACGGCCGGCTATCGCCGACCGCGGCTCAGGCCGAACGGGCATGGACCGCGCTTGCTCACAACGCCCCGGTCACGGTACGGGGATCTGGTTTCGCTGGCGGCGTTTCGTCGTGGATCTCTGGAGGTTGATGATCGCCTGGTGGCGTGTGGACCGCATCCGGATCTCACCGCGGGACGGACAGCTCCTGCGTCTCGGGTCCGGCTCGGTGATCGTCATGGGAACCCGACGCTGGGTAGTATTATCGCGAGCAACCGAGCCCGGACCACATGCACGCACGGTCTCCTACCGCTGCGAACAGCACGGCGAGCAAACGACATTGCGGGCCACGCTACCCGCCAGCGGATCCACCCCGACGCTGACCCTAGCGGATGGCCGCGTTTTTCTCGCCGGCGAGGTCGAGGTCTTTGCTAAGGGTATCCCCTGACCGCCCATTCGACCGCGAGGCAAACCACTCTGCTCTCCTTCGCCCACATCGAGTTGTTCACCCTCGGCGCGGTGGTGGTGATCGACACGGCCCTGTTGCTGGTCCTGCGCGAGGGCCGCAACCGCCGCCGCATCACCACCGCCCTGGTGGTGCTGGTGGCAGGCGCCTGGCTCTACCATGCCGGAATATTTGGCTACGCCCTGTTGGCCGAGGGGAGCTGGCCGGTGGCCCTGCGGCGATTTTGGATCGGCTTGGTGGTGACCGGTGGCCTGCTGATGCCGAGCGCCCTGTTGCACTGGCTGGTCCGACTCTATCGCACCGGCCTCACGGTCACCCCTGGGCGACAGGTCGCGTACGGCCTGCCCTACTTGCCCGCCGTGGCGGTCCCCTTCGTGCTCGCCACCGCCGACGTCACCCCACCGAACATTACGTTGATCCTCGCGCCCTACGCGCTGCCCTACGCTATCTGGGTGGCGTTGGTGAACCTGGCCGCAGTGGTCGGTCTCTTTCTGTTGCGACGCCGGGAGGATCTCGGAGCCGCCCGCCACCTCTTCGGCCTGATGTCCGGGACGCTCCTAGCGATCACGGTGTTGAACGTGGTGGTGGTCTCGGCACCGGCGGCGGCCTGGGCCCCCTTTTTGCGATTGGCGGCGATGGTGGCCCCGGTCCTGATCTGCCTGTTGTTCGGCTTCTTCATCGTGCGCTTCAACTTCCTGCAGGTGGTGCTCGGCCGGACGATGGTCTACGGCGGCGTATTGGTCGGGATGGTGCTGTTCTACCGCATCTTCCTGCTGGAGATCTGGGAGAGCCTCAGCGAGCGCTTTCAGGTCGACTTTGCCATCGTCACCTTCATCGCGGCGCTCGGTATCTTGTTGTTGTTCGATCCGGTTCGGGATCGGGCGGCCGAGGCCCTGCGTTACCTGCTCGGGGAGCGGATGAGCACCCTGCGGGCCCGCAGTCAGCAGCTCGCCCTGGAGATGTCCCACCGCCTGTTCGATCCGCCGGAGCTGTTACTCACCTGGTTCTGCGAGGCAACCCGCGAGTTGTTGGGGGTGGAGTACGTCGCGGCCTGGCAGCTCGACGACACGGAGATCAAAGCGCGAGGCGGCGGCCACGATCGTCTCGGCGATGAGCGGGTTGAGGAATTGGTTCGCGATCTCGTCGAGCGAGGCATGTCGCTGTGCACCCGACAATTCTGGCAAACGGCGTTGGCCGAACGTGCCCTGGTCGACGGCGACGCCGCCCTGATCATCCGTCTCGATCACCCCACGGTCGCGGGACTCTTCCTATTCGGGCGATTGCCGCGCAGCCGTGAGCTGAGCGAGGAGCAGGTCACCGCCGGTCGCATGCTGGTGGAGCAGCTCGGCATCACCTTGAGCCACGGGCAGCTGCAGGCCGAGCGCCTGGCCGCCGAGCGCCGCCTGTTGCACCGGGACCGGCTCTCCACCCTGGGCCTGGTCACCAGCTCGATCGCCCACGAGGTCAGAAACCCGCTCTCGTCGATTAAAACGATTACGACTCTCATGGCGGAGCAACTCGGTGAGGATCACGAACACGCCGAGGATCTCGCGTTGGTGCGAGCCGAGGTCGATCGCCTCGCCAAGACCACCGACGAGTTGTTGAGCTTTGCGCGGCCGGTGTCGGGGCAGGTCCAACCTGTCGATATCGCCGAGACGGTCGAGGGCGCCATGCGGCTCATGCGCCACTTTGCCAAGAAACGCGGCGTTGGTTTGATCGCGGATCTAGCGCCGGGGATCGCAGCGGTCGAGGCCGACGCCAACGGCCTGCGGGAGATCCTGCTCAACCTGCTGCGCAACGCGGTCGAGGCGGCCGAGCAGCGGTCGGATGGGCCAGGGGAGGTTTGGATTCGAGCCAACGATCGAGATTCGGCGCTAGAGCTGACGGTGAGCGACGACGGCCCCGGGATCCCACCGGAGTTGGTCGCGACTCTGTTCGAGCCCTTCGTGACCAGCAAGGATGACGGCACCGGGCTCGGCCTGTACAACGCGAGACGTCGCGCCGAGGAGATCGGCGCCACCCTGACCTACGACTCGGAACCGGGGGGCGGCTGTACCTTCACGCTTCGCTTGGAGCGCGGTGGTTGAGGGCTGGGGCTAGTCGAACATCTCGCAGCAACGAAACCCGACATCCTCTTGTTCGCATGGTTGGCAGATGTTGCTGGATAGACACTTGGGCGGCCCGAGGTAGTCGCGACAGTCGGCCATTTGGGCACCCATGACCGTGGCGTAGGATCCCTTCCCGCATCCCCAGATGTTCACCCGGTGATTGTAGGCATGGGAGACGAACTCGTAAACGTTTCCGATCAGGTCATAGACGCCAAAGCTGCTCTTGCAGTTCTCGTGGGTACCGGTGGGGGCGAGGCTGCCCGAGCCGACGTTGCAGCGCCCCGCTTCGAAACTGTCGCCGTAGCCAAAGCGTGCGCCGCCGGGACCCGGCTGCCCGTCACAGGCGTCCTCTAGGACGTTGAAGTTCGGACACAGGCGCTTGCCAGCTCGCCGGCAGTAGGCGTCCGCGTCACAGGCGGTGCGTACTCCGGTCCAGGGGAGAACTCCCGCCACCGATTGCGGTGTACCCTCTTGGCCGCTGCCGGCGTCGGTGGCGGTGGCGGCCGGACGCGAGGCCTCGTAGCGGTCGACGCAGGCGCAATCGCCGACGACGCTCATGCCGGATCGGCAGCTCGTGATCACGAAGTCCTGGCCGTCGCAGTCCTGGTCCACGTCGTCGCCGCAGTGGTCCTTGGCGCCGGGGTGGACGGTTCGGTCGTCGT